>CALMQC010000575.1 GCA_937871895.1 uncultured Roseateles sp.
CACGGGTCGCAGCTCCGGGGACACCCTGCCGATGACCGAGGGCCGGCGTCGGATGCCCAGGTAGACCTCCATGCCCAGCGGGATGGCCAGGCGCATGATCTCGGGGCGGAGCGAGTTCTTGAGGGCCTTGGCGAGGATGGTGTCCAGGTCGCCACGCAGGCGTTTGGCCTCGTGGCGCAGCGCGGCCTGCGGGTGCTGGGCGGCGGCCTCGGAGAGGCGCTTGGGGACCAGTTCGACCAGTGCCTTGAGCCGGTCCAGCTGCTTTTGCGTGGCGTCGGCCGTGGGGTGGCGGCCGCCGAGCAGCACATAGAGCAGCACGCCCAGGGCATAGACGTCCGTCGCAGTGGTCACTTCCAGTTGCTGCACCTGCTCGGGCGCGGCGTACTGGGGGGTGAAGGCGTTGCCGACGCGCTGGGTCAGCTCGGTGAGGCGCGTGGCGTCGGCGTTGCTGCTGTCGTCCAGCAGCTTGGCAATGCCGAAGTCGAGCAGCTTCACCTCACCTTGCGCATTGACGAGGATGTTGCTGGGCTTGAGGTCGCGGTGCAGGATCAGGCGCGAATGCGCGTGGGCCACGGCCGCGAGCACGTCGAGGAAGAGCTTGACGCGGGCATCGACGCCGAGCTGATGCTGCTCGCAGTAGCGGTCAATCGGCAGGCCGTCGACGTACTCCAGCACCAGGTAGGGCTGCTGGCCCTCGAAGACGCCGGCATCCAGCAAGCGCGCAATGTGCGGGTGCGAGAGCCGGGCGAGGATCTGGCCCTCGCGCGCGAAGCGGCTGCCGGCATGGTCGCCGCCCAGGGTGCCGAATCGCGCGCCGGCACCAAAGAGCGCGGTCTTGAGGAACTTGACGGCCACCTGGCCTTCAAAGCGCCCGTCGGCCCGGCGGGCCAGCCAGACGGCGCCCATGCCGCCCTGGCCCAGCTCGCGCTCCAGCACATAGGGGCCGAGGGGCTGGCCGGCAAGGTCGGGGGCCGTCGCTTCAGCCTCCTCCATGGCGCCTTGCAGGGCCTCGGCCGCCGGCTGGGCCAGGAAGCCCTGGGCCTGCAGGGCTTCGTCCTCGGCCAGCAGGCGGGCCAGGTCGTCAGCCACGGCCTCGTCTTGCGCGCGCAGCTCGGCCAGGCGGGCGGCGCGGGCAGCGGGGTCCAGGTCGAGCAGCTCGTCCAGCAGGGGGCTGAGCTGCAACCAGCGGGCACGGCCTTGGGGGTCGAGCGTCATCGCGGCGTCAGCGCTTCAGAGCGTCGGCCAGAAAGATCCGGGCCTTTTGCCAGTCGCGCTGCACGGTGCGGTCGGTCACGCCCAGGGCGGCGGCGATCTCGGGCTCGGAGAGGCCGGCGAAGTAGCGCATCTCCACCACCTGGGCCAGGCGCGGCTCCAGCTGGGCCAGGTCTTCGAGCGCCTCGTGGACGTGCAGGATGTCGTCGTCCTGCCCGGGGATGGACTCGGCGATGTTGGTGTTGAGGGTCAGCACGTCCTGCCCGCCGCCGCGGCGCTCGGCCTGGCGGGCGCGCACCAGGTCGATGACGACGGCGCGCATGGCGCTGGCGGCGTAGGCGAAGAAGCGGCCCCGGTCGGGGAAGACCTTGCCTTCGGCGCCCGAGACGCGGATCCAGGCCTCGTGCACCAGGGCGGTGGTGTTGAGCAGGGTGTGGTCACCCGAGCGGCGCATGTGGCTGCGGGCCAGGCGGCGCAGGTCGGCGTAGAGCGCCGTCAGCAGGGCGTCGGTGGCGGCCCGGTCACCGCCTTGGGCGGCCTGCAGCAACTGGGTGATGTCGGACATGCCGCGAATGTGCCTGAAAAAACTTGGGGCGCGATGTCGGGATCCGCGAACCGCTTCCGTTTTGGATAGGTGGAGGCCCTTCATTGTCCGGCGCCGGGAGGACGACTCAAGTCGTGGCGATGGGAGATGCCGGGCTTCCACCTCATTTCTTCGCAGGCCCACCCATCCATGAGCTTCGAACCTACCCCTTCATCGTCGTCTGCGGCCTCGCTCCCGGCCTCAGCCGCCCACGGCTTGGACGCTCCGGACTCCGGCTTCACGCCGCTGGCGTGGGTGGAGTCTCCGGGTGACCTGGGGCTGCGTGTCTCGCGCCTGCTGGGCCGCAGCCGGCGCCAGGGTGACCGGGTGTCCGTGCTGTGGCTGAACGTGGAGATGGGCGAGCCCGGTGGCCCGCCGGTGACGCCCGCACTGCGCGCCTACCTGATGCGTACCTTCGGGGCGCGGCTGTTCCGCAGCGTGCGGAGCACGGACGAGGTGGTGCAGATCGGCACCCATGAATACGCGCTGCTGCTGACGGCCAATAAGCAGGAATGTGCCGTGGTCGAGAAGCGCCTGCGCCACCAGTGGCTGGAGCGCGACCCGCTGGAGGGCTCGGGCGTGCGCGGCCGGGTGGCCCTCGGCGCGGCGTCCTTCCCGGAGGACGGGCGCAGCGGCGTGGAGCTGGCCCTGGCCGCCAAAGCCGGCCTGCAGCCGGTGACCGGCACGCTATAAAAAACCCGCTGCCCTGCCACCCAAACGCCGAAGCCTCCCTACATCGCTCTCGGCGGGCAAGGCGGCGGGCCTCAATCGCCCTCAGACTTCCAGCCACTCCTTGCGCACTCGGCTGTCGGCGCGCAGCTCGGCGGGTGTGCCCTCGAAGACGATGCGGCCATGGCCCATCACATAGCAGCGCTCTGAGATGTCGAGCGCGATGGCGAGCTTTTGCTCGATCAGCAGCACGGCCACGCCGCGCTCGCGCAGGGCCTTGAGGTAGTCGGCCACCAGCTCGACGATCTTGGGCGCGAGGCCTTCGGTGGGCTCGTCGATGAGGATGAGGTCGGGGTCGCCCATCAAGGTGCGGCACAGCGTGAGCATTTGCTGCTCGCCGCCCGAGAGCACGCCGGCCTCGGTGTGCTGGCGCTCCAGCAGGCGCGGGAAGAGGCGGTACATGTCCTCAAAGCTCCAGCGACCAGGCCCGGTGCGGCCGGGCTTTTGCCCCAGCATCAGGTTCTGGTGCACGGTGAGCTTGGGAAAGATGTCGCGGTTCTCGGGCACGTAGCCGATGCCGAGCCGCGCGATCTCATAGGGCTTGCGGCCGGCCAGGTCGGCGTCGCCCCAGCGCAGGCCGCCCTGCACGTCAACGAGGCCCATGATGGCCTTGGCGGTGGTGGAGCGGCCCGAGCCATTGCGCCCCAGCAGGGCCACGATCTCGCCGGGCCGCACGACCATGTCCACGCCGTGCAGCACATGGCTCTTGCCGTAGAAGGCGTGCAGGCCCTGCAAGGTCAACGAGTGGCTCATGTCGAGGCCCCGTGTTGCGCCAGCACCGAGCCGAGGTAGGCCTCCTGCACCCGCGCATCGGCGCGCACGGCTTCGGGGGTGTCAAAGGCGATGACCTCGCCGTAGACCAGCACGGCGATCTTGTCGGCCAGACCGAACACCACGCCCATGTCGTGCTCGACGGTCAGCAGGGTGCGGCCCTCGGTGACGGTGCGGATGAGGTGCATGAAGCGGCGCGTCTCGCTCTGGCTCATGCCGGCGGTGGGCTCGTCCAGCAGCACCACACTCGCACCCCCGGCGATGGTGATGCCAATCTCCAGCGCGCGGGCCTCGGCATAGGTGAGGTTCACGGCCAGCACGTCGCGCCGCTTGTCGAGCTTGATCAGCGCCATGATTTCTTCGGCGCGGTCGTTGGCGTCGTCGAGGTCGGCCAGAAACTTCCAGAACGCGTAGCGGTGGCCGAGGCTCCAGAGCACCGCACAGCGCAGGTTCTCGAACACCGAGAGGTGGGTGAAAAGGTTGGAGACCTGGAAGCTGCGCGCGAGGCCGAGCCGGTTGATGGCGTAGGGCTTGGCGCCGTCGATGCGCCGGCCGTTCAACAGGATCTCGCCACTGCTGGGCGCAAAGCGCCCGCTGATGAGGTTGAAGAGCGTGGACTTGCCCGCCCCATTGGGGCCAATGATGGCCACGCGCTCGCCCGGCTGCACGGCCAGGCTGGCGCCGCGGATGATGGCGGTCTTGCCGAAGGCCTTGTGCACGTCGCGCAGTTCGAGTGCAGGGCTGCTCACAGGGCTGCCTCCCTGCGTTTGATTTCCTTGTCGATCTCGGCCTGGGCTTCGTCCCAGTCGGCCTTGAAGCGCCGCCGCGCGATCTCGAAGGCGCCGGCGCCGACCACCAGCAGCAGCACGGCACCGATCCAGACGTCGGGGGAGGTGGTGTCGAGCGTCGCGCCCATGAAGCGCAGCTCATTGCTGAGCGCGCCGTCAAGCTGGCGGTGGTAGAGCATCTCGATCATGCAGGCCACGCCCACCAGGGCCGTGGCGAGGCTGCCGGCCAGGGCCAGATAGCCCGCCCAGAAAGCACGCAGCTTGCCAAACGCGGCCACGCGCAGGTTCATCATCAGGAGGCTGGCCACGCCGCCCGGCGCGTACATCACCATCACCAAGAAGATCAGCCCCAGGTAGAGCAGCCAGGCGCGCGTCAGCTCCGACAGGATGCCGAGGCCCACCACCATCAACACCGCGCCGATCACCGGCCCGAAGAAGAAGGTGGCGCCACCCAGGAAGGTGAACAGCAGGAAGGCGCCCGAGCGCGCGGCGCTGACGACCTCGGCCGTGACGATCTCGGTGTTGAGCGCCCACAGCCCGCCCGACACACCGGCAAAGAAGCCCGAGATCATGAAGGCCAGGTAGCGCACCCACTGGGTGTCGTAGCCGATGAACTCGACGCGCTCGGGGTTGTCGCGCACGGCATTGAGCATGCGCCCCAGCGGCGTGCGCGTCAGCGCAAACAGGGCTGCCGTGCACACGAAGCAGTAGGCCGCGATCAGGTAGTAGAGCTGGATCTGCGGGCCGAAGTTGATGCCCAGCACTGGCGCGCCGACCACGCGGTTGGACGAGATGCCACCCTCGCCGCCAAAGAACTCGGGCAGCATCAGCGACATCGACCACATCAGCTCGCCCAGGCCGAGCGTGATCATGGCGAAGGGCACCCCGGACTTCTTGGTGGACACAAAACCCAGCAACGCCGCGCAGGCCAGGCCCGCCACGCCGCCCACCAGGGGCACCAGGCTGACAGGCAGCCCGAGCTGCCCGGCGCCGACCTGGTTGAGCGTGTGGATGGCGAGGTAGGCCCCCATGCCGCTGTACACCGCGTGCCCAAAGCTCAGCATGCCGCCCTGCCCCAGCAAGACGTTGTAGGCCAGGCAGGCAATGATGCCGATACCGACCTGGCTGAGCAGGGTCTGCCCGAGGCCACTGCTCCACACCCGCGGAGCCACGAACAGCAGCAGGGCGTACAAGCCCCACAGCAGCCAGCGGGCACCGTTGTAGGGCTTGAAGCGGTAGTAGGTGCGCGGGGTCGTCATTCGTCGCGCGTGCCGAGCAGGCCCCGGGGCCGGAAGATCAGGATCAGCACCATCAGCAGATAGGGCAGGATGGGCGCGACCTGAGCGAGGCTCAGGCGCAGCAGTGGGTAGCCAAAGGTCTGCGGCGTGACGCTGAGGCCCCAGCCGGTGAGCAGCGTGGCGAGCGAACCATCGACCGTGAGCGGCAGGGTCTGCAAGAGGCCAATCAGCAGCGAGCCCACAAAGGCCCCGGCCAGCGAGCCCACGCCGCCCACCACCACGACCACAAAGATGATGCTGCCGACGATGACGGCCATATTGGGCTCGGTCACAAAGGTGATGCCGCCGATGACCCCCGCCAGCGCCGCCAGTGCGCAGCCGGCGCCAAACACCAGCATCATCACGCGCGGCACGTTGTGCCCCAGGGCCTCGACCATCTCGGCATGCGTGAGCGCCGCCTGGATGACGAGCCCCACCCGCGTGCGCGTGAGCAGCAGCCACAGCGCCAGCAGCATCAGCAAGGCCACGGCCATCATGAAGGCCCGCGTGAGCGGGAAGGTCGAGCAAGCCACCGCCGCCGCGCAGACCTCGGCCGGCGCCTTGCCCAGCACCAAGCGCATGCCCTGCTCGGCCGTGGACACCACGGTGAAGGCCGAGCCCTGCAAACCCTCCGGCGGCGAGAACGGCACCGCCGTGCGCCCCCACACCAGCTGCACCAGCTCCAGCACGACGTAAGAGAGGCCAAAGGTGATCAAGAGCTCAGCCACATTGCCGAACTTGTGCACCCGCCGCAGCACCAGCCGCTCAAAACCCGCACCCGCCGCCCCCACGATCAAGGGCGCCAGCAACAAGGCCGGCCAGAACCCCACCACCCCCGTCACCGCATAGGCCACATAGGCCCCCAGCATGTAGAAGCTGGCATGCGCAAAGTTGAGCACGCCCATCATGCTGAAGATGAGCGTGAGGCCCGAACTCAGCATGAAGAGCAACAGGCCCGAGGACAGGCCGTTGAGGAGGTTGATGAAGAGTTGGTCCAAGCGCCTGTGCAGCCGAGCAATGCAGGAGAAACGGAGGGCTGTTCGGGGCCGAGCGCCGGGCCGCCCCAAGCCGGCCCACTTGGACGAGCATGCGGCTCAATGCCGCGTGCGTGTCCGTCCCCTCGGGGGACCGACCAGACCGGCGCGCGTCCAGCGCCGCCGGCTGGGCGAGGGGCTCAAGGTCTCTTCATTTGGCATGAAGTGGGAGTACTCGCCACATACGCCGGGTACTCCTTCACCGGCACCAGCGTCATGCCCGTGTTCTCAGGGCTGTACGGGTACTTGGCATCCGCCTTCTGCCAGACCGACACGTAGAGCGGCTGCTGCAGCTGGTGGTCAGTCTTGCGCATCTGCACGTCGCCATTGAAGCTCTTGACCGTGAGCCCCTCCATCGCGGCCGCGACCTTGACGGGGTCGGTGGACTTGGCCTTGGCCATGGCCGAGGTCAGCGTGGCGTAGATGTGGATGATGGCGCCGGTGTAGAAGTCGTCCTTGAACTTGGCGCGGTAGGCGTCCATGTCCTTCTGCATCTCGCCGCCCATGTTGTAGTGGTTGTAGGCCACCTGGAAGACGCGGCCGGCACCGGTCTGACCGAGGGCCGTGGGCGTGCCCGAGACGCCGGTGTAGTAGGTGAAGAACTTGGCGTTGAGGCCCGCCTCGTTGGCGGCCTTGATGAGCAGGGTGAGGTCCGAGCCCCAGTTGCCGGTGATCACCGAGTCAGCACCGCTGGCCTTGATCTTGGCCACATAGGGGGCAAAGTCACGCACCTGGGCCAGCGGGTGGAGGTCTTCACCGACGAACTGGATGTCGGGGCGGCGGCGGCCCAAGATCTCTTTCGCGTACTTGGCCACCTGGTGGCCGTGCGCGTAGTTCTGGTTCAGCAGGTAGACCTTCTTCACGTCGCTCAGGCCCTGGATGTAGGAGCCCATGGCTTCCATCTTCATCGAGGTGTCGGCATCAAAGCGGAAGTGCCAGTAGTTGCACTTGCTGTTGGTGAGGTCGGGGTCCACCGCCGAGTAGTTGAGGTAGACGATTTCCTTGCCGGGGTTGCGCTCGTTGTGCTTGGCCACGGCGTCAGACAGCGCCAGCGCCACGCTGGAGCCATTGCCCTGCATCACGTAGCGGATGCCTTGGTCGGCGGCGGCCTTGAGATGGTTGAGCGTCTCGGCGGGGCTGAGCTTGTTGTCGAAGGTGACCAGCTCGAACTTGACGCCGGCCGGGTTGCTCTTGTTGAACTTCTCGGCATAGAACTGGAAGCTCTTGACCTGGTTCTGGCCGATGGGGCCCATCAGGCCGGAGAGGGCGTCGATATAGGCGAGCTTGACCGTCTCGCCCTTCTGCGCGTGGGCGGCGGCGACCGAAAGGGCCAGCGATGCGGCGAGGGCCAGGCGGCCGAGCGTGCGGGGGGTGGCAATCATGGGCGTCTCCTTGATGTGCTGGGGTGTGGTCTCGCGGGGCGAGCGGCCACGGTAGCCCAGCAAGGTTTCTGAAGGGCTGGGAGTTTCCCTGCGCGTGGGGCCTGTTAACACCACGGGAATGGGTCGCGAAGGCCCGCCGCAAGGGGCCAGTCAAGGCGCGGCTCGCCGCCCGCACTGGCGTGCGGGCCAGAGGCGCAACGCCGAG
>CALMQC010000576.1 GCA_937871895.1 uncultured Roseateles sp.
GAGAGTCCAGCTCGGTCTCGGCCAGAGCATTGATGTCCTTGTCCTTCAGCAGATCTCGCACCGCCTTGGGCACATCGGCTGCGGCATTCAGAGCCTGCAGCGTAACCTGCTTCAGCTCCTTCGTGAATGCCGTCATCGCCTCTTCAGGCGTCATGTTGCCAGCATTCGTGCTCAGCCCCAGCGTGCTGCCACTAAAGGCCGCACCCCAGCCCTCACCGAAGATGCCCCCGCTGCGCAGCGTGCCACCAGCGTAAGCAAACGCCTTCCCCTTGCCAGAAGACTCCAGGCCGGTCATGAAATTGGTCAGCACGTCACTGCTGCCCAGAGCCGCCAGCGTCGTGTTGATGGTGGCCATCGCCGCCTTGGACATGGCCTGCGCAGTGCCAATCTCGCCGCCAGACGGCGCCGCGAGCAGCTCGCCCATGTTGTACTGGCCGCCAGAGCGCGTCTCGCCCTTGCCACCTACAAGCGAAGAGATCAGACCGACGCCGATAGCGATAGGACCAAGGGCTCCCGCAAGCATGCCTAGCCCGCTCATGACGCCGCCTGCAGTCCCGGTGCCAATGAGCGACGTGGCGGCCCCCAGAGCACCACTGAACGTGGTGGCTCCAGTCATCCAGCCTGCACCCGCAGCCAGGGACCCGCCCAGGCCACCCGCGCCAAACAACGAGGCCACCGATCCGATGAGATTGGCACCCCCGGAAGCCACCGTGTTGCCTGCCCCGTTCATCAGGCTCGTAGCCACGCTGGCAAGGCCCTGGCCGATGGGCTGCATCAGCGCCTGTACCACGATCCGGATCGGATCGCGCAGGAAGTATTGCTTCAACCAGTCCTTGGCCGCCTTGCCACCATCCTTGAAACCGTCGAGAACAGAGTTGGTAAGAACGTCCGTGGCGCTGTCTGCGATGCTCTTGAAGTTCTTGCTACGCAGCGCACGAGTAGCAGCCTCTGCGGCTGTCTCCCCGAGCTGCGCGGTCTTGGCCGTGGCCTCCTGAATACCCTTGCCCAGATCGAGTACGTTGGCCAACAGGTCGTTGTACTGCTTGGTCTGCTCCTCGGTCATCGGACCCTGGAACTTGAACGCAGCATTGAACGCCGACAAGCTGGCAATCGCCCCGAGGTACGTCAGGCGCAGCTGGTCAATATGCGCGGCATGCTGCTGAGTAACGCGGCCCATGGCTTCCATGCGCACACGTTGCTCTTCTGTCATGAAGGCGGTCTGCTCTTGCAAGGCAATCTGCTCGACCTCCTTGCTCATATTGGCTTCGGCCTGCTGCCAGTAGGCCGCTTCCGTCTTCAGCAGCTTGTTCCGCGCAGAGTCGATGCGAATCGCTGCATCCTCTTGGCGGTAGAGCGCCTCGGTATTCAGCTTCGAAAGCGCCGTGTTGACACGCTCAGTGAACGTCTCGTAGCTGTTCTTCAGATTCTCCAGCTCGGTCTTCTTCGACTCCGGGTCAAGACCGCTCTTCTCGATGGTCTCCCGACGCTTGGCGTACAGCTCAGCCATCTGCTCCGTAGAGCCCTGAAGCAACTTGCGATAGTCGGCCTCATGCTCGGCGGTGCGATTCAGCACCTCAGCCTGATACGCGCCGTCGTTCAACAGCTCAGCCTGATGCTTGCTGTTGAGGAGCTTGATCTGCCGGTCGTAGGATTGACGCAGCACACCCTCTTCGGCGTTGAGCCGCTGCTCAAGCTGCTGCATCGCGTTGTCGCGAGGCAGCTTGGCGAAACCTCTGCCCGCCTTGCCCGCGTCGGCCAGAGAAGCAGCGTCCGGCGTGCTGGGCATGCCGGCCATCTGGGCATTGAGCTTGCGGCGCTCCTCCTTGGTCTTCTCCGCTTCTTCGAGCGCGGCATAGCTGCGCTCAGCGGACAAGCGCTTCTCGCCCTCGCGCACACCTGCAACCTGTTTCGTGTACAGCTCCCGCAGCGCCGCCAGCTTCTTGTTGGTGATCTTCTCCTGAGTCGGGTCGTTAGAGCCCAGCTCCAGCTCGGTCTCGTAAATCTGCTTTAGCGTTTCACGAGACTTCTCACGGGCCGCCGCAATGCCCTCCTCGACACCTGCGTACACATCCTTCTTCTGCCCCAACAGCTCGTTGCGGCGACGGATCGTGTCGATCTCCTTCTCAAGCTGGTTGATGTTCAGGCGGCCCGTGCGAGCAACCGTCTCTGACAAAGACGTGGAGCCGTCGATGCCAGCCTTGCTCATCGAATACCAGGAGTAGGCCAGGATGCCCAGCGTCGCAATGATGCCCGTCAGCGGGTTCACCAGGAACGCAGCAACCCCCGCAAGGCGGCCCAGCATGCCTGTGGCCGCCGCCGCAGCAGCGCTCTGGCCCACAGTAGCCGCCGCAGTGGCCCCCATGCCCAGGGCGAGAGCCCGTTGCGCTGCGGCTGCTTCCACCGTCGCAATGGTCTTGGCGTGCAGCGACGCGGTGAGCCCTCCAATGGCCGCCGTGGTCGCGTAAGCACGGCCCGCCAGCGTCATCATGGCAGCAGAGATGCTCGTGAGCACAACCGCCACAACGCCGAAGGACTTGTACGCCAGCCAGATGCCGGCCATCCAAGTCAGCGGGCCTTGCAGCGCCAGCAGCGCATTGCCCACCGCCTGAGCCCCCACCACGATGGAGGAGAGGAACTGCTGAAAGCCAGACGAAGACACCAGCGCACGAAGCTGTTCCAGCAGGCGAATGAAGCCTTGCTCGTATTGGTTGAACACCGCCGCAAGGCTGTTCTCCAGCGCCCGCTTGGTCAGTTCGAGCTGGCCCTTGGCCGTGGACTTGAGCAGCTCCTCGGCCGAGCGCCCGGCCAGATCCGGATTGATCTTCTCCAGCTCCTTGCGGAAGTCGTCGAGGCTCACCGTGCCTTCACGAATCATGGCGAAGAACTGACGACCACCGCGATCCGAGAAGAGCTTGCCGAGAATGCGGTCTTGGTCCTCCAGCCGCAGCTTGCCCGCAGCCTGAGCGATGTCCTTGAAGATCTCGGTGGCCGAGCGCATGCGCTCGACGCCGCCTTCCATCGTGAACAGCTTGATGGTGGAGCCGGAAGCCTTCTCCAGATCCTTCATGGCCTTGATCGCCGGGCCGCTGCGCCCGTGCAGATCGCGCATGAAGTTGATGAACGCCGTACCGCCAGAAGACCCGCGAATGCCTGCCTGACCCAGCGCCTTCAGCAGCGTGAGAGTCTCTTCCACCGACACGCCGAAGCGCGTGTTGGCCTCCGAAGCGTACTTGAACGACGCCCCCAGGTCCTCGACGTTGATCGTGCCCGACTTGGTCGTGTGGTAGAGCTGCGAAACCAGCTTGTTCGTCTCACTGGTGCGCAGCCCGTACAGGGCTTGTGCCTGGACGACAAGTTTGGTGGCCGTGTCCAGATCCACCATGCCCACCGTGGCGAGATCCGCCACGGGCTTGAGCATCTGCATGGCCTCAGCCTGCGTCTTGCCCGCCTGCCCCAGGTTCACCAGGGTCTTGGACATGTCTTGCAGACTGAACTTGGAGCTGGCGGACATACGCTGCAGCTCTGCAGTGATGATCGCCGAGTGCTCGCGAGTCGAGTCCGACATCAGCTCCAGGAACTTGATGTTGTACGCGACCTCAGAGCCGATGCTGAAAGTCTTCACCACTGCATGAGACACCGCAGCGCCTGCAAGCAGCGGGGCGACGTTGCCCCACGTGAGCCAGATAGCGTTGAAGCCTGACGCAAGGCCCCGAGCCGCGCTGTGAGCATCTTGCATCTGCGCGGTCAGGTGCTGCATCGGCTTGACCGCCGTGTTCACCGCCTTGGTTTTCTTGGTGACGGAGGTTTCGACCGCGTTCGCAGCCTTCTCCATCTCGCTGTAGTAGGCTCGCAGCCCCGCCATGCCTTGGGCGTACTGCATGTCCTTCTGGTCCAGCGTCAGGCCCTGGCGAGCTACAGACGAGCCGCCTCCCGCAAGGTTGTCCGTGCCCAGGCGCCCTCGGATCGCAGCCTTGAGGTTGCTGACCCGCTCCAGCTCCACGTACATCTTGCGAAGCTCGGTCTTCATCACCTCCGAGCTGGCGCTGATGTCCTGCTGCAGAGAGCGAAAAGACGCCGAGATCTTCGGGGCTTCGTCGATGCGCCGGAAAGCAGCCTGCAACCTCGCAGCGTCCGCCTCGATGCGCTCAACCGTCCCGGTAGGCATCAGCGACTTGAAGGGCACGATTGCACCCTTCATGCCCGAATCCGGGTTGTAGCGTTGGAACGCGCCTGCTGCGTTGTTCATCGCCACCGCGACAGACTTTGCGATGGCTTCGATCTGCTTGGCTGCTGTCAGTTGCTCAAGTGCAACTTGCTTGGTCTCTTGAAGACCCACCACAGCGCCTTTCAACCCGGTAGAGGGGTTGTACCGCTGGAACGCGCCTGCTGCGCTGTTCATCGCCACCGAGACAGACTTTGCGATGGCCTCAACCTGGGCCGCCACGCGCAACTGTTCTGCTGCCGCCTTCTCGATCTCGGCAAACTTCGCACGCACAGCGTCAACAGCGCCCAGCCCGGCCCCACTGGCGGACGCCTTCAGCCCGCCGCCCAGATCAAGCGCGGCTGAAGCCACGCGGATCTTGGCCGCAGCCTTCTTGGCCTCCTGTTCGAGCTTGTCGCCGCCCTGGCGCACCTCAGCCGCCGCACGGTCGTAGGCCGCCTTGAAGCCTGCAGCTAGGTCTGTGCGAATGCCTGCGACGGCCTCGCCCATCTCCCGGCGCATGGCCTGCAGCTCCTTGACCGCGTCGCCCATGCCGTTGGATGCCTGCCCCAGGTTGACACCCGAGGCTTTGGCGGTCGCGGCCAGCTCAACGAGATTGTTCCGCAGCGCGTTGACGGAACGCGCCAGTTCCAGGACCTGCTGTGCCCCGGAAGCGGCAATGCCTAGAGAGAGGGTGGGGATGGTCATGGGCGGCTCCAGAAACGAAGTTTACTGGAGCCGCCCAATCTAAGATACGGACAAGGGTGGGCATCTTGTCAGTGCTTCCGCCGCTCCCTGTCCAGCTCGTCCTTCACCTGCTTGGAGCGCACCTCGATGTAGGCGTCGTCCATCTGGTGGACAAAAAACAACAGTCGTTCCCGCTCATCCAGCCCATGGATGCGGAACAGCTCGCAATAGGCCGTGATCTCCGACAGAGGGATGGCGAACGGCTGCCCCACCTGGGAATACTGCCGGCTGCGGCTGAGAGTGCGGAAGGCTTGGTAGTAGAAGACCTCGGGGCCTTCAAGCTGTGGCTTGTCGTCCGCCGAGGTCGTCTTCACAAGGCCGTCTTCCTTCAGCCCTTCCAGGAACTCTGCCTGGGGTCCCCAGGTCAGGTCCCAGCGCAGCCGCGCCGTCAGTTTCCCGCAGCGGCCTCGTCCTTGACCAGCCGGTACTCGGCGAAGTCGTTGGCGTAGCGGCCGACCAGCTCGCGGAAGTCCTTCACCTGCAGCAGCATCACGGCGGTCTCGTAGTCCCAGCCGTCCGGAAGCCCCGTGCCCTTGAAGGAGAGGTTCTCCCAGCCCAGCAGGATGCCCTTGGCCATGCTCTCGACGGCGATCTCAATGCCGCGCTGCTCGGCCGCGTCGTTCTTCATCTCCAGCAGGGACTTGTTGGCCTCGTAGAGCTGGGAGACGATGCGAGAGT
>CALMQC010000577.1 GCA_937871895.1 uncultured Roseateles sp.
AACGACGCCATCGACGAGCTGCTGGGATCGCTCCAGGGACTCATGCTGACCGGTGTGCAGGGCGTGCTGCCCATGCTCACCGAGCTGATCAAGCAGACCACGGAGCTGACCCTGCAGGCGCGCAACGGGGGCGACGGCTTCGGCGTCCTCGGGACTGTGCTGCAGTCGCTCGTCGTCGTCGGCGGCAACGTCGCCTTCGTGCTGCGCGGCATCGGCACGGAGATGGGGGGCATCTTGGCCCAAGCCGATGCTGTCGCCCGCGGCGACTTCGCGGGCGCCGCGACGATCCGCAAGGAGATGATCGCCGACGCTGAGAAGGCGCGCGCCGCCTTCGACGCGTGGGAAGCCAAGATGATGTCCTTCGGCAAGGCCGCTCAGCAGGCCGTGAAGGACCAGGAAGCCCTGAAGCTGGCCGCCAAGGCGCAGTCCGAGGTGGCGCGGCAGGCAGCGGCGGACCAGGCCGCGCGGCTTAAGGCACTGCGCGCGTTCCTTGGCGGCAAAGAAGGGTCTTCGTCGGCGAGCGAGTACAACACCCTGATCAAGCGCATTCGCGAGCGAATTGCGCTGTCCAGCGAGGAGCTGTCCGCAGGGCGTGAGCTGACCGAGAGCGAGAAGTTTGCGACCAAGGTCACGTCTGACCTTGCGCAGATGAAGACCAAACTGACGGCGCAGCAAAGGGCGGCGATTGATGACGCCATGGCCTGGGTCAAGGTCAACGATTTCGCCGTGCAGGTCATGCGCAGCGAGATGGATGCGGCGAAGGCGCTGTCACTTGCCCGGCAGGCGGCAAGGCAGGCTGATGACGCCGCCGTCAAGCAAGCCCTCCAGGACATCGAAGCCGAGCGCATCGCCTCGCTCAAGTCCGTCACGGACCGGGTCGCATCGCTGAAGGACGAGGCCGAGGCCGCGAAGATCGCCGCCGACCTCAACATCAGCCTGGCGGAAGCGGTCGAGATGGTCGCCATGGCGCGTCTGCAGGAGAAGCAGCAGCTGCTCGTCAAAGAGGGAGAAGCGTGGCAGGCGGTCGAGCGCGAGATCGCGGCCAGGCGCGAGCTGCTCGGGCTCATTCGCGGCCGCGAAGAGCTGCGCCAGTACCAGGACATGTGGGCCAGCATCGACCGCACGGCGCACGACGTGTGGGTGAACATCTTCGACAGCGGCTCCAACGTGTTCCGCAAGCTGGGCCAGACGCTCAAGGCGGCGGTGCTTGACGTGCTCTACCAGATGACGGTGCGCAAGTGGGTCATCAGCATCGGCGCGAGCATGGGCCTGCCCGGCGCGGCGATGGCGACTCAGTCCCTGGGCGGCCTTGGCAGCGCCTCCAGCAGCATCGGCATGCTGGGCAGCCTGGGTAGCACCTTCGGCACCTTCGGCGCAGGCCTGAATGCTGGCATCTCTGGCCTGTTCGGTGAGGCGGGTCTCTTGGGCACGCTGGACGCCGGAGTCGCGGCCCTGGGCGCGGGCAACATCGCCGGCGGCCTGGGCACGCTCATGGGGCCGGTTGGCCTGGTGCTGGGCGCGGCGGCATTGCTGTCCAAGCTGGCGAGTGGCGGCGAGACCCGCTCCGGCGGCCAGTACAACTTCGGCGACCTGATCGCCGCCCCCAGCGGCGGCGAGCTGACCGAAGGCGGCCAGGCCGCGGCGCTCACGGCTCAGGGCATCAACAGCATCCTGGCCAGCGTGGGCAGCAAGGCGCGCCTGACCAACTTCATGAGCGGCCTGGAGTCGTCCAAGAACGGCAAGGGCTTTGCCTACGCCGGCGGCACGCTCAGCAACGGCCAGGCCTTCGGCCAGGGCTGGGGCGCAGCCTTCAGCCAGGATGGCTGGCTCAACCGGCGCGGCAGCATGACACCGGAGCAGGCCCTCTCGGCGTTCTCTGAGGAGCTGAAGCAGGCGACGCTGCAGGCACTGCAGGCCGCCACCGACGTGCCCGAGTCCATTGCCAGGCTGCTGCGCGGCAAGAACTTCGACGCCATGGCCTCGGCGGAGCTGGACACTGTGCTGAGCCAGGTGCAGGCCGTCATCGCCGAGGTGGACCGCTTCGGCGCCGCCGTGTCCGGCCTGCCGTTCGAGCACCTGATCGACCGCAGCTTCGAGCTGAAGGCCGCGCTCATGGAGGCCGTGGGCGGCGCGGATGCACTGGCCGCCAAGCTGGCCTTCGTCTCGCAGGCGTACTACACCGAGGCTGAGCAGCGCCAGCAGCTGGCCCTGAACGTCCAGCGTGCGCTGGCCGGCGCTGGTGCGAACTTCACCATCGAGCAGATCCTGGGCAGCGACCGCGGCAAGTTCCGCCAGATGCTGGACTACTGGGGCGGCCGGGGTGACTCGGCCGGCCAGGCCATCTTCGCGGCGCTGCTGAACGTCGGCCAGGCGTTTGACCAGCTGCACCCGGCCGTGCAGGCGGTGGACGGTGCCATCGGTGACGTGACCACGGCCATGCTCAACGCCGCCTCCGACATGATGGCGCAGTTGGAGCGCGTGGCCGCGCGCGAGCGCACGGTGATCCAGGCTCAGATGGAGGCGGCCCAGGCCCAGGCTGCAGCGGCTGAGGCGGTGCTGCGCGCATCCGGCCAGGCGGCCCGCCAGCTGTATCAGCAGGTGGAAGCCACGCGCCTGATGGGCGGCCGCCAGGCGCAGGCGTTCATCGCGCAGGCCCTGCTGACGGCGCGCACCAGCGGCTACCTGCCAGACGCCGGGCAACTTGAGACGGCCATCCAGTCCGCCACGGCGGGCCTCGGCTCTGGCGGCATGACCAAAATCGATGCCGACTTCCAGCGCCTGGTGCTGGCCGGGCAGCTGCAGGCGTTGGCGGAAGTCAGCCAGCCGCAGTTGTCGGTGGCAGAGCGCGCCGTGCAGATCGCGCAGGACCAGCTCGACGTGCTGGACCGACAGCTGATCTTCTGGCAAGACGCGATCGCCATCGCAGAGGGCCAGCTGGACGCCACGCTCACCTGGGGCGCGGCCCTGCAGCAGATG
>CALMQC010000578.1 GCA_937871895.1 uncultured Roseateles sp.
TACCGCCTTCGGCGGCCCCCTCAAGGGGGCACTGCCAGTGGCCCGGCAAAGCCGGCTCCACGGCAGTCGCTGGGGAGTGCACCATGCTGCGTAGATCCGCCTTGTTAAGTCTTGCAGGCCTCTCTGGCTGCGGCTTCGAGCTGCGCCGCGAGCCGGTGCTGCCCTTCCAGACCCTCGCGTTGGAAGGCTTTGAGCCGGGCTCGCCGCTCGCCGCCGCGCTGCGCCGCCAGGTGCAGCACACCCCCGTGCGGCTGGAGAGCGACCCCACACGCGCACAGGTCGTGATCGAGGCGCTGCGCGAGGCGCGCGACCGCAGCGTGGTGGCCTCCACCGCCGCCGGCCAGGTGCGCGAGTGGGAGCTGCGGCTCTACTTCGACTACCTGCTGCGCACGCCAACCGGCGAGCTGCTGGCGCCCAAGGTGGAACTGCGCCTCACGCGCGACCTCAACTTCACTGAGACCCAGGCCCTGGCCAAGGAGCAGGAGGCGGCCTTGCTGTACAGCTCGATGCAGTCGGATGTCGTCGCGCAGGTCATGCGACGCCTCGCAGCAGTCCGTCTACCCGGCTGACGGGAATGCAACTTCGCCCCGACGCCCTGCCCCAGCACCTCGCCAAGTCCCTGGCCAAGGTCTACACCATCCATGGTGACGAGCCCTTGCTCGCGCAGGAGGCGGCTGACCTGATCCGCGCCACGGCCAAGCGCCAGGGCTTCACGGAGCGGCAGGTCTTCACCGTGCAGGGCGCCTACTTCGACTGGGCGCCGGTGCTGGCGGCCGCGCAGGCCATGAGCCTCTTTGCCGACCGGCAGTTCATCGAGATTCGCATCCCCACCGGCAAGCCGGGCAAGGACGGCTCCGAGGCCCTGCAGCGCTACTGCGAGCAGGCGCCGGACGACGTGCTCACCCTCGTCACCCTGCCGCGCCTCGACAAGACGCAGCTCTCAAGCGCGTGGTTCACTGCCCTTGACCAAACCGGCGTCACGCTGCGCGTCGAGCCCGTGGAGCGTCAACGCCTGCCGGTGTGGCTGGCCCAGCGCCTCAAGGCGCAAGGCCAGCAGGTGGCTGAAGGCGCAAACGGCCAGCAGGCGCTCGCCTTCTTTGCCGACCGCGTCGAGGGCAATTTGCTGGCTGCGCACCAAGAGCTGCAAAAGCTTGCGCTGCTCTACCCGGCCGGCGAGATCAGCCTGGAGCAGATCCAGGCCGCTGTGCTGGACGTGGCGCGCTTTGACGTCTTCAAGCTCAGTGGGGCTGTGCTCTCGGGCCAGGTGGCGCGCGTGCTGCGCATGCTCGACGGCTTGGCGGCCGAGGGCGAGGC
>CALMQC010000579.1 GCA_937871895.1 uncultured Roseateles sp.
CTCGATGACCCCCGGGCCGACGCCGACGCGCCGGCCCAGACGCGCTTGAGCGCCACCCAGGCCGCCCTGCCCACGCGCCAGCGCTCGGCCGACAGCCTGCGCGATGCAACGCGCGTCCGCGCGCTGGCGGGCAGCGAAGGCCAGGCCCAGCCCATGGCCAGCAGCACCACAGTCGTGACCTACACGCCGGCCCAGATCCGCGCGGCCTACAAGCTGCCCAGCATCGCCAGCGCCACCAAGGCGCAACTCGGCGCGGGCCAGACCATCTACATCGTCAACGCCAAGCACGACCCCAACATCGTGGCCGAGCTGGCCGCGTTCAACAGCAAGTTCAGCCTGCCCAGCTGCAGCAACCGCACCCTCACCGCCACCACGGCCCTGCCGTTGACGGCGGCCAGCAGCAGCAGCTGTGAGCTGGTCATCGCCTACAGCACCAGCGGCGCCGCGCTCAGCAACACGGCGCCTGCCTATGACTCGGGTTGGGCGACCGAGATTGCGCTGGATGTGCAGTGGGCGCATGCCATCGCGCCGCTGGCGCGTCTGGTGCTGATCGAGGCGCCGGACGCATCGGTGAACAATCTGGCCGGCGCCATCCGCCTGGCCACGCGCATGGGCCCGGGCGTGGTGTCCATGAGCTTTGGCGCCAACGAGGGCAGTTGGGTCTCCAGCCTGGAGAACAGCTTTGCCACCTCGGGCATGAGCTACCTGGCCGCGACGGGCGACAACGGCGCAGCGGTGTCCTGGCCGGCCGTGTCGAGCCGCGTGGTGGCCGTGGGCGGCACCAGCCTGACCTGGACCGGCAGCGGCAGCCGCAGCGAGACGACTTGGAGCAGCACCGGCGGCGGCATCAGCAGCTTCGTGGCCCAGCCCAGCTACCAGGCCGGCACGAACAATGCGTCCAAGCGCGCCGTGGCCGACGTGGCCTTCAACGCCAACCCCTACACCGGCCAGTACGTGGCCACCATGGCCCAAGGCAGCACCAGTGTGAGCTGGATCAGCGCGGGCGGCACCAGCCTCTCGACGCCTCAGTGGGCCGGCCTGCTGGCCGTGGCCAACGCGCTGCGCGCCCAAGGCGGCAAGGCCTCGCTCGGCCTGCCGCACGGCACGCTCTACAGCAGCGTCGCCAAGACGCCCGGCACGCTGCTCGACATCACCACCGGCAGCAATGGCAGCTGCAGCACCTGCGCGGCAGCGGCCGGCTATGACACGCCGACCGGCCTGGGCACACCGCAGGGCAGTGCCGTGCTCACCGCCTTGAGCGGCGCCACCGTCACCGCCAGCACCGCCGCCATCAGCAGTCTGAGCGTGAGCACCACGCCGCTGAGCGGCAAGGTCGGCAGCGCGCTGGCCGCCACGATCGGGCTGGATCTGGCCGGCGCCAGCAGCGCGCAGATCAGCATCAGCGGCGCGCCGCAGGGCATGGCCTTCAGTGCCAACGTCAGCGGCATCAACGTGACCTGGGCCGCGCCGGTGGCCGGCAGCTACACGCTGCAGGTAAGCCTGAGCGACAACCTCGGCCGCACGGCCCAAGCCGGCGTGGCGGTCAGCATCGTCAAGTAGGCCCTGCAAAAAGTACGCAGGCCCTGCGGAACCGACCGGTCCTCGCAGGGCCTGTTGACTTGTGGCGCTGCTGTCAGCCGCGCAGCTTGAACACCGCCACGGCCTGTACCAGCTGCTTGGCCTGCTGGCTGAGGCTCTCGGCGGCGGCGGCGCTTTGCTCGACAAGGGCAGCGTTCTGCTGCGTGGTCTGGTCCATCTGGCCGATGGCCTGGCCCACCTGGGCCACGTCGCCGTTCTGCTCTTCGCTGGCGGCGCTGATCTCCGAGACGATGTCGGTCACGCGGCGGATGGACTGCACGATCTCGGTCATGGTGCTGCCCGCACGGTCGGCCTGGGCGGTACCGCGCTCGACCTGCTCGACGCTGTGGGTGATCAGCTGTTTGATCTCCTTGGCGGCATCGGCACTGCGCTGGGCGAGGTTGCGCACCTCGGAGGCCACGACGGCAAACCCGCGCCCTTGCTCACCGGCCCGCGCCGCTTCCACGGCCGCGTTCAAAGCCAGGATGTTGGTCTGGAAGGCGATGCTGTCGATGACACCAATGATGTCGGAGATGCGGCGTGAGCTGTCGTTGATGCCACGCATGGTGCTGACCACCTCGGTCACCACCTCGCCGCCCTGCTCAGCCACCTGACTGGCGCTGCGCGCCAGTTGGTTGGCCTGGGTGGCGCTGGAGGTGTTCTGGCGCACGACATTGCCGAGCCGGTCCATCGCGCCGGCCGTCTCCTGCAAGGCGCTGGCCTGGTTTTCGGTACGGTGGCTCAGGTCCTGGTTGCCCTCGGCAATCTCGGAGCTGGCGGTGGCCACTCTGTCGGCATTGCTGCGCACGGTGCCCACCACGTTACTCAGGGCCGACTGCATGGCCTCCATGGCAGCGAACAGGTCACTCAGCTCGTCGCGGCCACGGGGACTGATGTCCTGCCGCAAGTCGCCCTCAGCGATGGCCTGGGCGACTCGCATAGCCCGGCGCGCGGGCTTGACGATGCTGCGTGTGATGGCCAGGCTCAGAAAGACGGCCACCAGGATTGCCACCGCAGACACCAGGCCCAGCATGCTGCGGCTGTAGGTGTAGGAGGTCGCGGTGGCGGCTTCGGCACTGGCCAGCAGCGCCTCTTCTGCCTTGCGCAGGTCCGTCAGCGCAATCAAGTAGGCGGCAGTGGCATCGCGCGTGGCCTTGTCGTTGAAGGCCTGGCGTGCGGCGTCCATGTCGCCCGAGCGCACGATGCCAAGCAGCTTCTCCACGGCCTTGGCGAAGTCTTGCTCCTTGGCCTTGACACTGTCATAGGCGGCCTGGGCCGAGCTGCCCTCCACGGCCTTGACCAGGCCCTGGTGCATCTTGCTCGCCTCGGCACGCAAGGCCTCGACGCGCTTGGCGCTCTTTTCAATGTCGCCGACGCTGTCGGTCGTGATCGCCACGCTGACGGCGTTGAGCATGGCTTGGGCCCCGGCGTCGAGCTGGCTGGCCAGTTGCGCGGCCAGGGCTTCGCCGTGCATCAGGCTGGAAACGCGCTCGTTGAAGGCGCCCAGCCGGTTCCAACCCATGGCCACAGCCAGCAGCAGCAGCGCCAGCATCAGCCCAAACCCCAGCAACAGCCGCCGGCCGATGCTGAATCCTCGCAATGCATTCATAAAGTCCTCGGTGTGCTGATGGCCGCGCGCTTGTGGCGGCGCGCGCCGTCCCAGTCGATCAGTGCGCCTTGGCTTCCTTGGCGAAGGCGTCGATCACGGCCCTGGCAGCCGGCTTGGGCTCGCCCAGGGTCACCAGGGCCAACGGGCGCTCGATGCGCTTGGTCTGGACGATCTTGTCCTTGCCTTCCTCGACGAAGCCCTTGCCCACACCGGCCAGGCCGGCTTCATCGGTGCCCACCATCTCGGCCGCGCGCTTGACCGAGGTCTGCGGCTTCACATCAGGGCCGAACTCGGCGCCCCCAAGCACCAGCTTCTTGATCATGGCGCGGGTGCCGCCGGTGGTGGAGTCGCTGTAGACGACGATGGCTTGGTCCTTGCCGCCCACCTCTTTCCAGTTCTTGATCTTGCCCAGGTGCATGTCGCGGATCTGCTCCCAGCTGAGCTTGCTGACCGGGTTGTTCGGGTGCACGACGAAGACGATCTCGTCCTTGCGCAGTTCAAAGAACTTGACCTTGCTGGCGTCGATCTTCTTGCCCGCGACGGCGGCCGCATCGGCGGCGATGTCCATGGGCTCGGACACCATGGCGATGTCGCTGTCGCCGTTGAACAGGTCGACCAAGCCCTTGCCGGTGCCCGAGCCGATGATCTGCAGCGTGTGGCCCGTGCCCTTTTCAACGGCCGCCTTGGCAGGCGCCACCACGACATTGAGGACGGTGGACGCCCCGGTGATCTTCAACACATCGGCTTGCGCGCCGGAAGCCATGGCCAAGAGAGCGGCCGTGCAGGCGATGGAAAACTTGTTCATCTGGGACTACCTCCAACAAAGATTCGGAAACCCAAAAGGGCGCAAACCAGCATGCTGGAGGGCCCAGCGCGGCGGCGCAAGCGTTGGCGCGCGGCAGGCCACGGCTTCGTGCGGAATGTCTCAGCGCCCGATCGCCGGTGTCACGCAGGCGACTTGATCATCGGCAGGAGCTGGCCGCCCCGCTTGCCCTGCTTCCCGGGCACGCATATTGCGATGCCCCCCTCCATGAACAGGACCCGTCCCCACACATCGATGGCCGTGGCCGGGTTGCGCGTGCTCTTGCTTGACCACGGCCAGCGTCGCAGCCCGATCTTTCGTGCCGAATTGATCCGCCTGCGATGTCAGCTGCTGGACGTGCTGGACAGCGTGCAGGACCTGCCGGCTGCCATGCTGCGCAGCGAGCCCGACCTGATCCTGATCGACAGCGAGCACCTCGACGCCGATCTGCTCGCGGCGCTGGCAGCCACGGTGGCCTCGCGCCACCTGCCGGTGCTGCTGTTTGCCGATGGCCTGGGGCCGGACGCGATGCGCAGCGCGCTGCAGGCGGGGGTGAACGTGGTCATCGTCGGGGGCCTGCAACCGCAGCGCCTGGAGTCGGTGCTGCAACTGACGCTGGCGCGCTTCGAGCAGGACGACCAGCTCCGCCAGGAGCTGGACCGGGTGAACACCCAGCTGGCCGACCGCAAGTCCATCGAGCGTGCCAAGGGCATCCTGATGCGCGAGCAGCACCTCGACGAGGACACCGCCTACCACCGGCTGCGACGCCTGGCCATGGACCGGGGCGAACCTCTGGCCGCCGTGGCCGCCCGGCTGCTGGAAGCCGACCAGCTGCTGCGCAAGGCATGAGCCCCAGGGCCTGAACCTCACCAGCCCCCCCGATTGCGTGCCTGCTGCCCCAGGCGGCACGCTGGTGCCCGGCCCGCGCCATGCGCGCACGCAGCGCCGCACCAGCCTGACCCATGCATTTGCACCGCATCAGTGCAAACCCGAGGCCGCAGCCGCCCACGCCGCCCCTTGGGCACCAGCGCGCGGCATGCAGGGCCCGACTTGGCGCGACAAGACCCTGACGAAGGCGGGTTCTTGACTTGCCTCCCGCTGGCACAGCGCGTGCTAACTCAGAGGTAGAGGCTCACAAAGGCGTGGGCATCGAGATAGGCCGCTGGCACTGCGCCGGCACCTGCGGACAACGGCGTCCCACCCCTGCTGCACCTTGGCGTGCGGCGTGGTGGTGGCGCCGCTTTTTTTTGCCCTCGTTTTTCGCTTCGTCCCTCAACTTCTTTCTGGAGCTATCACCATGCTTGATCGGAACAGCGCGCAGCGTCGTCAGTTGCTCGCCGGTGGCGCCGCTGCCACTCTCGCGACCCTCACTTCAGGTCTGGCTTCGTCGGCCTGGGCCGCCGGCTCGGACAAGCCCGAGAAGGAAGAAGTCAAGATCGGTTTCATCCCGCTGACCGACTGCGCCAGCGTCGTGATGGCGGCGGAACTCGGCTTCGACAAGAAGTACGGCATCAAGATCATCCCCAGCAAGGAAGCCTCCTGGGCCGGCGTGCGCGACAAGCTCGTCAATGGCGAGCTGGACATGTCCCACGTGCTGTATGGCCTGATCTACGGCGTGCAGCTCGGCATCGGTGGCCCGAAGAAGGACATGGCCGTGCTCATGGCCCTCAACAACAACGGCCAGGCCATCACGCTGTCGAAGAAGCTGGCCGA
>CALMQC010000580.1 GCA_937871895.1 uncultured Roseateles sp.
CCTTCTCACTTGCGGACGAATCATGCCCGCACCCCCCAAGGTTGAAAGCCCCCCGTTTGGGTGGACGGCTGGCGTCACGCGTCCCCTACATGGACGACGCTCGAACGGCAGGAGCGACATCGCGGGGCGGCAGTAGATCGCAGCCCGCGACAAGCGCTGTGCAACAGCGCCGGCATACAAAGGCAAAAGCGTGCTTAACGCACGGCAGATATCCGCCGATGAAGCGCCTTGGCTGTGTCACGGCGACCGGTTGAACAACTCAAGTCGAGATTGCAAATGCGCAATATGAGAAATATTCACACGCCGGTGGCCACGACGATTTGAAATCCGGGCCGCCGCGTACGCCGCACCGAGCGTCGCGGCCCAGCATGCACCGGCCAGGCCGCACGGCGCCACCCAGTCGTTCGCCGATCAGCGTCAGATCTGCCGCAAACTGAGCCATAAATGACGATGCCCGCAGAGACATGCGTCTCTGCGGGCATCGAAGCAGCTTCAACAGCGGCGGCGGGCCGCGATGGGGGCGAAGGGTCAGCGCACGACGGCGATCTGCTGGCGCTCCCGGCCCTTGTAGGTGTAGAGCGTCAGGGCGCCGTTCTTGATGTCACCCTTTTCATCAAAGGTGATGGTGCCGGTGACGCCCTTGTAGCCGGTGGTCTTGGCGAGCTCAGGCAGGTACTTGGCAGGGTCGGACGAACCGGCCTTCACCATTGCCTCGGCCAGCACGTTGACGGCGTCGTAGACATACGGTGCGTAGATCTGCACGTCGGTGTTGAACTTGTTCTTGAACTTGGCGCGGAAGGCGTCCATGGCCGTCTTGGCCTCGCCTTCGACACCGCCGGCCTCGGCACACACCACCTGACTGTCGGCGATCGAGTCACCCGACAGCTCGGGCAAGGCCCCGGTGCAGATGCCGTCGCCGCCCAGGAACTTGGCCTGGATGCCAAGTTGCTTCATCTGGCGCAGCATCGGGCCCGCCACGGCGTCCATGCCACCAAAGAAGACCACATCGGGCTTCTTGTCCTTCAAGGCAGTCAGGATGGAGGTGAAGTCCGTCGCCTTGTCGTTGGTGAACTCGCGACCGACGATCTTGCCGCCGGCGCCCGCCACGCCCTTCTCGAACTCGTCGGCCACGCCCTGACCGTAGGCCGTGCGGTCGTCGATGACGGCGATGGACTGGCCTTTGAGTTCATTGACCGCATAGCGGCCCAGGGTGCCGCCGAGGTGCACGTCGTCGGCCACCACGCGGAACGTGGTCTTGAAGCCTTGACGGGTGAACTTGGGGTTGGTGGCCGAGGGGCTGACCTGGGGGATGCCCGCATCGCTGTAGACCTTGCTGGCCGGGATGGAGGTGCCCGAATTCAGGTGGCCGACCACACCATTGACCTTGGCGTCCACCAGCTTTTGCGCCGCTGCCGTGCCCTGCTTCGGGTCCGCGCCATCGTCTTCGGCGAGCAGCTCGAACTTGACCGGCTGCCCGCCGATGGTGACGCCCTTGGCGTTCAGGTCATCGATGGCGAGCCGAGCGCCCATTTCGTTGTCCTTGCCCAGGTGCGCGATCTGGCCGCTGGTCGGGCCGACGTGACCAATCTTGACGACCGCCGGGCCCGTGGGCTCCTTCTGGCAGGCCGTGATCAGCAAAGACGCGGTGACCGCCGAAACAGCAGCTGCTGCACGTACGAATTTGTGTTGCATGGGTCAACTCCAGGTGGCAGTGAAGGTTTCCGGAACAGCTAAAACAGCCGCGGCGATTTAAGCATAGGCAGGACCACAGACGTGAATAGTTCACGCCTTTGCGTTGCCTTTGCGCGCCGCAGGCAGGGTGCGACGCGATCAGGCGGCGGGCTGGGCGCTGAAGTGATCGAGCAGCGCCCCGAGGCTTTGGTACTCGCGGTAGCGCCGCCGCCCGGCCGCACGGCCCTCCGGGGCGCTGGGCACCACTTCCAGAATGCGCGCGAACTCTGCGGCGGCCGGCGGCACAACGTCGCCCAGGTTCAGCAGGACCGCACGGTGCTGAAGCAGCGCAGCGTCCTCCACCAAAAGCACCTCGCCCGGGGCACCCGTGCCGGTCCTGCGATGGGGGATGAAAGCCGTCGGGTCAAAGCTCCAGAGCAAAGCGTCCAGTTCGCGCAGCGTCTCGTCAGCCGCCACGACACCCAGCGGTTGCCCTTGCGCCAGTACGCGCCGGATCAAGCGGCACGCAAAGCGCAGCGGTTCATCGGCGTCCGAGTAAAAGCTGACCCGCACTCAGCGGCCCTGGCTGAGCACGAAGTGGGTGAGCAGACCCACCGGCCGACCCGTGGCCCCCTTGGCGGCCCCGCCCTTCCAGGCCGTGCCCGCGATATCGAGGTGCCCCCAGCGGTACTTGCCGGCAAAGCGCTGCAAGAACTTGGCGGCGGTCACGGCGCCACCGGCCCGAGAGCCCACATTCGCCATGTCGGCGAAATTGCTCTTGAGCGCCTCGTCGTAGGCCTCGTCAAGCGGCATGCGCCAGCAGGGGTCGAGGGCCGCCTCACCGGCTGCGCTCAAGGCGCCAGCCACCTCGTCATCGTTGGCAAACATGCCGCTGCGCACGCCGCCGAGCGCAATCACGCAGGCGCCGGTCAGTGTCGCCACGTCCACCACCACGGACGGCTTGAAGCGCTCGGCATAGGTCAGGGCGTCACACAGGATCAACCGCCCTTCGGCATCGGTGTTGAGGATCTCGATGGTCTGGCCGGACATCGACGTCACCACATCGCCCGGCTTCAGCGCACGGCCGCTCGGCATGTTCTCGCAGGCCGGCACGATGACGACCAAGTTCAGCTTCGGGCGCAGCTCAGCCACTGCTCGCAAGGTGCCGAGCACGCTGGCGGCACCGCCCATGTCAAACTTCATTTCGTCCATCTCGGCGCCCGGCTTGAGCGAGATGCCGCCAGAGTCGAAGGTGATGCCCTTGCCCACCAGCACCA
>CALMQC010000581.1 GCA_937871895.1 uncultured Roseateles sp.
CACGGGAAATGCGCGTCAAGAAATGCAAAAGCCCAGGGTCATTGACCACGGGAAATGCGCGTCAAGAAATGCAAAAGCCCAGGGTCATTGACCTTGGGCTTGCTGCGTTGCTGGCGGAGAGGGCGGGATTCGAACCCGCGGTGGGCTATTAACCCACACACGCTTTCCAGGCGTGCGACTTAAACCGCTCATCCACCTCTCCGTGCAGCCCACCATTCTAGCTCAGGTCTTCTGGGCTTTGATGAGTGCCATGGCACTGCCGATGAGGGCCGACACCTCGCCGAGATTGCTCGGCACGATGAGGGTGTTGTTCTTCTGAGCGAGTTGGGCAAAGGCATCGACGGCGCGTTCGGCCACCTTGAGTTGGACCGCTTGTTCGCCGCCTGGCTGCTGGATGGCCGATGCAATCTTTCGGATGGCGTCGGCAGTAGCGTCAGCCACTGCGGTGATCGCGGCGGCTTCGCCTTGCGCCTTGTTGATATCGGCCTGCTTTTCACCTTCGGACTTGGCGATGGCGGACTCCCGCTCGCCGGTGGCAATATTGATCTGCTCCTGGCGGCGGCCTTCGGACGCGGCGATCAGCGCGCGCTTCTCACGTTCTGCGGTGATCTGGGCCTGCATGGACCGCAGGATCTCAGCCGGTGGTGTGAGGTCCTTGATCTCGTAGCGCAGCACCTTGACGCCCCAATTGAGCGCTGCCTCGTCGAGGGCTTGCACGACGGCGCTATTGATGGAGTCGCGCTCCTCAAAGGTCTTGTCCAGTTCCATGCGGCCGATGACGGACCGCAGGGTGGTCTGGGCGACGACGTAATTGCTGGCGCCATAGCTGGCGCGCATCGGGTCAGTCACCTGGAAGTACAGGATGCCGTCGACGGTGAGCTGCGTGTTGTCCTTGGTGATGCAGACCTGGCTGGGTACGTCGAGCGGGATTTCTTTGAGGGAGTGCTGGTAGGCGAGCCGATCGACGAATGGGACCAGGAAGTTCAGGCCGGGCGTGAGCGTGGCGTGGTACTTGCCGAGCCGCTCGACCACCCAGGCGTGCTGCTGCGGCACGACCTTGATCGAGCGCACGACGAAGACGGCGGCGATGACGAGGAGGATGAGGGCGATTTCCATGGGGCGTAGCTCCGGGTTCAGCGATCCAGCAGCAGGCAATTGCCGTCCAGCGCGCGGATGGTGTGGCGGCCAGGTGCGGCCGGTGGGGTGCCGATGAAGCGGGCTTGCCAGCGGGCGCCGCGGTGCTGAACCTCGGCACGGTCATCCTGCCAGGCCGGCACTTCAACCGATTGGCCAATGTCGAGATTCACATCGGGGTTGGCCGCTGCGGGCAGCGCAGTCGGATGGCGCTGACGCCGCTGGTACCAGCCCGCGATGCCCAAGCCGGCGACGGCAGCGGCGGCCAGCAATTGCGCTGTCATGCCAAGGTGCAGATGCGCTGTGAGCGCGCCCGCAGCAGCCCCGATGGCCAGCATCAGCAGGTAGAAGGTGCCGGTCAGCAACTCGGCGGCAACCAGTGCCCCGGCAACCAGCCACCACAGTGTGGAGGTGTTCAAGTCCATGGCTGAGTGAACTCCCTTCTATGTCAGGTCCGGCGCAGTGTAGTTCTGCAACACATGGCGCCCTACACTGCGCGCCGCTTTTGTGATCCCGCCCGCTGGAGGCTTTGATGCAGCGCTTTCGCTTTCCCATCGTCATCATTGACGAGGACTACCGTTCAGAAAACACCTCCGGGCTGGGGATTCGGGCATTGGCCGAGGCCATCCAGAAGGAAGGCATGGAGGTGTTGGGTGTCACCAGCTATGGCGACCTGAGTCAGTTTGCCCAGCAGCAGAGCCGGGCTTCGGCCTTCATCCTGTCCATTGACGATGAGGAGTTCACACCGGGTCCCGAGCTTGACCCCGCTGTGTTGAACCTGCGCAAGTTCATTGGCGAGATTCGATTCCGCAACCCGGACATCCCGATCTACGTCTATGGTGAAACCCGCACCAGCCAGCACTTGCCCAACGACGTGCTGCGCGAGTTGCATGGCTTCATTCACATGTTCGAGGACACGCCGGAGTTCGTGGCCCGGCACATCATCCGTGAGGCCCGCAGCTACCTCGATGGCCTTGCGCCGCCGTTCTTCAAGGCCCTGATGGACTATGCGCAGGACGGCTCCTACTCCTGGCACTGCCCGGGGCACAGCGGCGGCGTGGCCTTTTTGAAGAGCCCGGTCGGCCAGATGTTCCACCAGTTCTTTGGCGAGAACATGCTGCGCGCCGACGTCTGCAACGCCGTGGAAGAGCTGGGCCAGCTGCTGGACCACACGGGCCCTGTGGCGGCCAGCGAGAAAAACGCGGCGCGTATCTTCAATGCGGACCACTGCTTCTTTGTCACCAATGGCACGTCCACCTCGAACAAGATGGTCTGGCACCACACGGTGGCGCCGGGCGACGTGGTGGTCATCGACCGCAATTGCCACAAGAGCAACCTGCACGCCATCATCATGTGCGGTGCGATCCCAGTGTTCCTCACGCCCACGCGCAATCATTACGGGATCATCGGTCCCATCCCCGAGAGCGAGTTCAGCGCCGACGCGATCCGCGCCAAGATTGCCGCCAACCCGCTGCTCCGGCATGTGGATCCGGAAACCGTCCAGCCGTCCATCATGACGCTGACGCAGAGCACCTATGACGGTGTGCTCTACAACACCGAGGTCATCAAGCAAAAGCTCGATGGCTACGTGCCCACGCTGCACTTCGACGAGGCCTGGCTGCCGCATGCGGCCTTCCACGACTTCTACGGCCAGTTCCACGCCATGGGCAAGAACCGTCCGCGCCCCAAGGAAGCCATGGTCTACGCCACGCAGAGCACGCACAAGCTGCTCGCCGGCATCTCACAGGCCAGCCAGGTGCTGGTGCAGGACTCGCAGACGGTCAAGCTCGACAAGCACCTCTTCAACGAGGCCTACCTCATGCACACCTCCACCTCGCCGCAGTACTCGATCATCGCGAGCTGTGATGTGGCGGCGGCCATGATGGAGCCCCCGGGGGGCACGGCACTGGTGGAGGAGAGCATCCGCGAGTCGCTCGATTTTCGGCGCGCCATGCTCAAGGTGGACGAGGACTACGGCGACGATTGGTGGTTCAAGGTCTGGGGCCCCGACTACCTGCGCGCCGAAGAGGGCGCCGAGCCGGTGGCGGCGGACTGGATGCTGCATGCCAACGAAGACTGGCATGGCTTCGGCGGCTTGGCCGAAGGCTTCAACATGCTGGACCCGATCAAGTCCACCATCATCACGCCCGGGCTGGACATGGAGGGGCGCTTCGCCTCGACCGGCATCCCGGCTTCGGTGGTGACCAAGTTCCTGGTCGAGCATGGCGTGGTGGTCGAGAAGACCGGCCTCTACTCCTTCTTCATCATGTTCACCATCGGCATCACCAAGGGCCGCTGGAACACGCTGCTGACGGCGCTGCAGCAGTTCAAGGACGACTACGACCGCAACGCGCCGCTGTGGCGCATCCTGCCGGAGTTCTGTGCCGCCCACCCCAAGTACGAGCGCATGGGCCTGCGCGACCTTTGCCAGAGCATTCATCAGGCCTATGCGGAAGGCGACATCGCCCGGCTGACCACGGACATGTATTTGTCCAACCTGCAGCCCGCGATGACGCCGACCGATGCCTATGCCTGCATCGCCCAACGCCGCACCGAGCGTGTCGCCATCGACGACCTGGAAGGCCGCATCACCACCAGCCTGCTCACACCCTACCCGCCGGGCATCCCGCTCTTGATCCCGGGCGAGCGCTTCAACCGCAAGATCGTGGACTACCTCAAGTTCACCCGCGCCTTCAACGACAAGTTCCCCGGCTTCGCGACGGACGTGCACGGCCTCGTGCATGAGGTGGACGAAGCCACAGGGCGGGGCGCCTACTTTGTGGATTGCGTGCGAGATTGAACTGAAACGCCCAGTCGGGACCGATTTCACGCTTTCATCCGTGGCAGGCCGCTGGCCGTACTGCCATAGTTGAGGGATTCTTTGGGCCTGCATTCGGAGCGCCTTCATGTCCTCTCCCACATCGCACGATGACCTCACTGCCGTCCGCATGCGCACGCTGCTGCTGCGTGCGCCGTTGGCCGTGGCTTTTGTCGTCAATGACAGCTTCGCCGTCGTCAGCGAGCACTTCAGCCATCTGTTCGGCCATGGCGACGATGCCGACCTGACCGGCGGTTCCATTCGTCAGGTCTTGACCAATGACACCGCCCACGCTTCGCTGCGCGAAAAGGCGCACGCCGCCGCGCTGGCGGGCCGCCCCTTCGATGAAGAGGTGGAGTGCGCGCGCCGTGACGGCAGCCGCTTCTGGGCACGCCTGCAGGTCACGCCACTGCACTGGGAGGCGCCCGAGGGCGAGGCCATGTGGGTCGTCGAGGACGTCACGGCTGCGCGGGCCCAGCGCCTGCAGCCCACCTGGACGGCCAAGCACGACAGTCTGACCGAACTGGTCAACCGCCGCGAGTTCGAGCGCCGCCTGAGCGAGCACGTCGGTAGCCGGCGTGGCGAGCCCGTGTCCGTGCTGGCGGTGGACGTGGACAACTTCTCGGAAGTTGTCAAAGGCATGGGCGCCGAGGTCGGCGACCATTTCCTCTATGGCCTGGGGCAACTGCTGCAGGCCAAGGTGCGGGCGTCCGACCTCGTCGCCCGGCTGGAGGAAGACCATTTCGCCGTGCTGCTGCCCGATTGCGACTCGCACTACGCTGAGATCGTGGCCGAGAAGGTGCGGTCCGCCATTGCGGGCTACCGCCTGCATTGGGGCCTGCACCGGGCGCGCGTCAAGGCCAGCATCGGCGTTGTCCAGGTGCAGCCCACGCTTGACACGCCGGAGGGCGTGATCGGTGCTGCCACCATGGCCTGCGCTGAGGCCAAGGCCGCCGGCGGCGACAGCGTCCGGGTCTTTGTGTCGAGCGGCGCGTTCGATCAACTGGCCGGCTGAAGGCCCGCCAACCCGGCGCTCCGGCCCAAACTGCGCCGGAATTGGCGCTTTTCCCGGCCCTTTCTCCGGCGTTTACAAGATCGCGCTGGTGTTATGGAGGGCAGCGGCAGACAATTGGGCCATGAACGTCGCCCTGTCCACCGCGCTGTCCGGCATCTCCGCCGCGAATGAGCGCCTGCGCGCCGCCGCCTCGAACATCGCGAACCTGGCGGCCTCCAGCCAGACGCGCAGCAGCGCCGAGCCGACCAATGTGGACAAGCGGCCCGAGGTCGAGGTCAACCCCGCCAACGAGATCGTGGAGCAGCAATCGGCGTCCTATGCCTACGTGGCCAACCTCAAGGTGCTGACGACGCAACTCAACACGACGGGCGCGTTGCTGGACATCAAGACCTGAGCCGGCGCTTCGCCTCTGGCACAACAAACGGCCGACTCGATGTCGGCCGTTTTGCTTGGGGTCAGCGGAAGGTGTAGCGCAGGCTGGCGTAGCCGTAGCGGCCGCGGGTGTCGGTGTAGCTGGGGTCGTAACCGGACAGGAAGAAGTAGGCCTGCTGCGAGAACGGCGGCGACTTGTCGAGCAGGTTTTGCACACCCACGCGCAAAGACAGCGACTTGGTCGCCTCCCATCCGGCGGACAGGTTCCACAGCGAGTAGGCCTCGACGTTGCGGTTGGCCTTGCCAACCACCTCCTGGTCCCGGTAGCCCGAGAGGTAGCTGTTGGACAGCGTGGCCGAGAAGGGCCCTTGTTCCCAGTCCACGCTCACGGTATGGCGCCAGCGTTGCACCACGCCGTCGTTGAGGAAGCGGCCGAGGTTGCTGACGAAGGGGTCGCCATCGCCGGTCTGCTGCTGCGAGCGCAGGGTCAGGGTGCCGTTCAGGCGCAGGCCCAGGCTGCCGAGGGCGGTTCGCATCGGCGACACGGACACACCCACATCCAGCCCCGAGATGCGCTGCTTGCCGCGGTTGCGCTTGATGAGGTCGATGTGGTCGATGGCCTGGTCTTCGTCACGGATCACGAGACCGCTGTACTTGGTCACATCGGAAAGGATGACGTCAACACCCAACGTGCTGATGAGGTTGGACTTCTCAATGTTCCAGTAGTCGAGGTTCAAGGTCATGCCGCGATGCGGCTCGAACACGGCGCCCAGCGAGAACTGGCGCGACTTCTCGGGCTTGAGCTTGTCGTAGCTGTAGTTGTAGGTGGTCCAGGTGTCGGAGCAGTCGGTCACGGTGTTCTCGGAGTCGAGGCCCATGCAGACCGGGTCCACCAGCGTCGCGGCGGTGCCGGTGCTGACGGGGCGGTACAGGTCCGACAGGCTCGGCGCCCGGAAGCCTCGGCCCGCCGACGCGCGCAGCAAGAGCATGCTGCTGGGCTGGTAACGCAGGCCAAGCTTGGGGCTGAAGGCGCCGCCACTGACCGTGTAGTGCTCGTAGCGCATCGCGGCCTGCAGCTCCAACTGCTTGGTGAGCGGGGCGCTGATCTCGGCAAAGACCGCGTTCACGCGGCGCGATCGTGTAAATGCGGCGTCCGGCCCTTGCGAGGTCTCGCCCAGGATCAGGTCCTGCGCCAGGGCGTCGGACTGGCGGTAGACCTGCTTCTCGCGGCGTGACTCGCCGCCCAGGGCCAGCGCCAGGTCGCCGCCGTCCAGGCGTGCGAGGCTGCGGGACGCCTTGAAGTCCACGCTGTCGGTCGTGCCGTTTGCGGCACGCACTTCGCCGCGGATCTGTGCCTGTTCGTACAAGGCCAGGCCCGCGCTGCCAGAGCGCTCGAAGGGCGAGATCGTCCCATCCGCGAAGCCGCTACGGATCAAGGCCTCGTTCAGGTAGCCTTGGTGGTCGCGGTCGGACACGCTGCTGGCGCTGTGGTTGTAGGCGAACTCATAGTCCCAGGTGCCGCTCGTGCCGGTCAGGCCAACCACGGTGCGCTGCGTGGCCGAGATCAGTTCGCTGGTGCGCAAGCCTGCTTCCATCAGCCGCGTGCGGACGGTGATCACGCGGTCCTCGTCGTCGGCATCGAGGCTGTTGAGCGAACTTGTCTTGAAGTAGGGCAGACGGCTCACGTCGATGTCGGCGTCCACCCGGTTTGGCGTGCCCGAATACAGCGTGCGGGCGCGGGCGCTGGACAGCTCCACGAACAGCTGATGATCCCGGCCCAGCGCCACCACGCCCCTGCCAAAGAAGCTGCTCTTGCGCGACTTCGGGTAAAGCTCGATGTCCCGCATGTAGTCGAAGGTGCAGCCCTCCTCGCCGCCGATGCCGTCGGGCAGGTAGAGGCTGGCGGGTGGGTTGCAGCCTGAGCCGGCGCTGGGGTTGATGCGCCGGGTGCTGATCACATCCTTGCCGTTGGCCTTGAATCCCTCGGCCTCCAGGATGTTGAACTGCGAACGTGCCAGCAGCACATTGCCCGGGAAGCTGGCACTGGACAACAGGTCCGGCAGGCGGCCGGGGATGTCCAGCGCGGTGATGAACTTGCGCTGGGACGCGTTGAGCGGCTTGGTGGTCTGCAGGTCGAGCACGGCCATCAGGTTGAAGCCTTGCGTAGCCAGGTCGCCCAGGCCGCCGGACAGCGTCGCCGCGCGCTTGCCACCCCCGCCTTCCCGTGTGGCGCCGGCCAGCACGCTGGCTTCAGCGCCACGGAAGTCCTTGCGGGTGATGAAGTTGATGACGCCGCCGATGGCGTCCGAGCCATAGAGCGCGGAGGCGCCGTCCAGCAGCACTTCCACGCGCTGGATGGCAGCGGCCGGGATGCTGTTGAGATCGACCCCGGCGGCATCGCCGGGTGACGCAAAGTTGGCCATGCGACGGCCATTCAGCAACACCAAGGTGGACGAGACGCCCAGCCCGCGCAGATTGGCTGCGTTGAAGCCCATCTGGTCGCGGAAGCCGCCGTAACCGATGCTGCCGCCGTCTGTCAGGTTGTTGGCTGCGGCGCTGATGCGGGCCACCAGCTCGGCCGCCGTGGTGACGCCGGCCTTGGTGATCTCCTCACGTCCGATCACCTGGACGGGCAGAGCGGTTTCCCCAGCGAGTCGCTTGATGGCGGTGCCGGTGACTTCGACCCGGTCCAGCTTCTCCTGCGCTGTGGCCGGATTGCAGAGCGTGGCGAGCGCGCCAACTGCGGCAAGCGCGGCAAAAGCGGTGGGGCGCAGTGTCATGGGCATGATGCAGACTCGAAAACAGTGGGGACGGCGGAGTCTAGAGACACCAAGGCGCCAGCGAGCGGCCTCGTTAGGGGGCAGTCGCGCCGTCGCCACGCTGGTGAGCCTGGCCGACCTCCGTATGAGGGCAAGGCGGCCTCGCCGCTCTGCCATGATCCAGATCCGGTTTGCGTTGAGAAGGCCATGAACTTGCGATTCCGAAAGCTCACCCTGCGGGCGCTGCTGTCCGCCTGTGTCCTGCTGCTTGCCCAGCCGCTGGCTTTGGCTGCCAGCCCGGCCCCGGTGCCAGCCCGCCCCGCCAGCGCCGCA
>CALMQC010000582.1 GCA_937871895.1 uncultured Roseateles sp.
GAGCCCGGCCAAGAGCGATCTCGGCTTTCAGGACTCGTCCACGGCTGCGACGGCTGCAGCCATCTCGCCGGACCCGGCCGACCTGCCCAACCAACCCACGCCCGCCGACCTCGCCCGTGAAGCCCACAAGCGCGCGCTCGCCGCGCAGCGGGACGCGCTGGCGCTGTGCCAGCAGCAGTACGGCGAAGCTGCTGCGGCGTTCCGCCAGGTTGTCGATGCCGTCTCGACCCGCCCCAGCCATGCCCGCGAGCAGGCTCAGGCGCTGACCGCCGCCATGCTCGACAAGATGCTGGTCGAGGGCGACCTCAACCTGCGCCTGCTGAACGAAGCCGCCGGCGACCGGCACACCGCCCACTCGCTCAACGTCGGCATCATTGCCCTGCTGCTGGGCCGCGCCTTCGGCCTGGGGCGCGACGAGATGATGGATCTCGGCGTTGGCGCGCTGCTGCACGATGTTGGCAAGATCGACATCGCCCCGCGCCTGCGTCACCGCGATGACAGCTTCACCAACGCTGAGCTGCAGGCCTACCAGCAACACGTCACCAAGGGCGTTGCACTCGGCCAGTCGATGGGGCTGACGCCAGGCCCCTTGCTCATCATTGCCCAGCACCACGAGCACGCTGATGGCTCCGGCTTCCCGCAGCGCATCACCGCCGACCGCATGAGCGCCGGGGCGCGCATCGTGGCCTTGGTCAACCGCTTTGACGGGCTGTGCAACCCGCTGCTGGCCTCCAAGGCGATGACGCCGCACGAAGCGCTGTCCCTGATGTTCGCGCAGGGCCGCAATCGCTTTGACTCGACCATGCTGAACGCCTTCATCCGCATGATGGGCGTCTACCCACCTGGCTCGGCCGTGCAATTGACCGACGACCGCTTTGCGCTCGTCACCTCGGTCAACCCCTCGCGCCCGCTCAAGCCCCGCGTTCTCGTGCACGACCCCAAGATCGCGCGCGAGGAGGCCTTGACCCTGAACCTTGAGGACACGCCCGATGTGGGCATCCGGCGCAGTCTCAAGCCCGAAGCTCTGCCTCGGGCTGCGCTGGACTACCTCAGCCCGCGCTCACGCGTCGCGTATTTCTTTGACAGCGTTGACTCCAGCGGCTACTCGGAGGCCGCTGCGTGACATCCCCAGAGCCTCGCCGTCCGGAACACTCGGCGGCCGAGGCATTGCTTGATGGGCTGCCCGAGCCCGCCTGGTTGGTCGATGGCCAAAGCCGCATGGTCTCGGCGGTCAATCGGCCCGCCTTGCGCCTGCTGGGCTTGCGCGAGGATCAGGTCGTCGGATTTGCGCCGCAGGCCCTGTGCACCACGCCGGAGGACGAGGTCTTCTGGCACAGCGCGGCGCACGACCCCGAGGCGCGCCTGCGCTCCGACACCGTGCTGCACCACTCCGACGGACGGCCGCTCTGGGTCAGTCGCAGCGTCAGCCCCGTGGCCTTGCCCGATGGGGAGCGCTTTTGGCTGGTGCTGCTGCATGACCAGACCCGCCGCCGCCGTGCCGAAGCCGAGCGCGAAGGCCTGCTGGCCGAACTGCGCGCCACGCTCGAATCCACCGCCGACGGCATCCTCGTGACCGACCTTTCGGGCCGCGTACGCAGCTTCAACCGCCGCTTCGTCCAGATCTGGGAGTTGCCGGGCGGACATTTGCATGAACCCGGTGATGCCGGTCTTTGGCTCAGCCTGCAGCGCCTGCTGTCCGACGGTGACCTGTACCGCCGTCGCATCGATGCCCTGCTCAGCGAGCCGCTGACGCGCAGCACCGACACCTTGCACCTGGCCGATGGCCGCGTGCTGGAGCAGGTCTCGCTGCCGCAGATCAGCCGGGGTGAGGCCATCGGCCGCGTGTTCTCTTTCCGGGATCTGAGCGAGAAGATCGCCGCGCACCAACGCATCGAAGAGATGGCGCGGGTCGATGCCCTCACCGGGGCACCGAACCGGCGGGCCCTGTGCGACCTGATGGCGCGGCAGATTGAGCGCAAGGGACAGCCCTTCGCCCTGCTTCACATCGACCTGGACCGCTTCAAGCAGATCAACGACACCTTTGGCGCCAGCTATGGCGATCGGGTGCTGCGCGACGTCGCCGAACGACTGCGCGCCGGCTTTGGCATGGACGACGTGCTCGCGCGCCTGGGGGCCGACGAGTTTGCGCTGCTGATCGAAAACGCCGAGGTGCGCGAGGCCGAGGCGGCCGCGCGACGCGTCGAGCAGCAGTTGGCAGCGCCGTTCAGCTTCGACAGCCTCAGCTTCACCGTCACCGCGTCCTGCGGCATTGCGCTGTACCCCCGCGACGGCGACACACCCGACGTGCTGATGGCCAGTGCCGAGCGCGCCATGCACTGGGTCAAGGAGAGCGGCCGCGCGGGCTTCCGCTTCCATGTGCCGCGGCGCGACGTGGACCTGCTCTCGCGCATGCGGCTCGATCACGCCATGCGCCAGGCGCTCGAATTCGGCCAGTTCAGGCTCAGCTTCCAACCTCAGGTGGAGGTCGGCAGTCGTCGCGTCATTGGTGCCGAGGCGCTGCTGCGCTGGCGCGACCCGGTGCGCGGCGAGATCGCGCCCGCCGATTTCATCCCCCTGGCCGAACAGAGTGGCTTCATTGTGCCTCGGCGACTGGGTGCTGCGGGAGGCCGTGATGCAGGCGGCCGAGTGGCTGCGGCAAGGTCTGCGCATGCCTATCGCCGTCAACGTGTCGGCGCTGCAGTTCCAGCAACCGCAGTTCATCGAAGGCGTGGCCGCCGCGCTGCGCATGGCCGGCCTGCCGCCCGGCTTGCTGGAGTTGGAGCTCACGGAGTCCGTGCTGGTCGGTGATGCCGACGAGTGCTTGCGGCGCATGCGTGCGCTGGCCAGCCTGGGCGTGGCGCTGTCCATCGACGACTTCGGCACCGGCTATTCCAGCCTGGCCTACCTCAAGCGTTTCCCCATCCAACGCCTCAAGATCGACCGCAGCTTCGTGCAAGGCCTGCCCGGCGATGCGAGCGACGCCGGCATCGTCAACGCCATCGTTCAGGTGGGCCGGGCGCTCAATCTGCAGGTCATCGCCGAGGGTGTCGAGCGCGAAGCGCAGCGGGACTTCCTGGCCCGCGCTGGCTGCCACGAATTCCAGGGCTATCTGTACGCGGCACCGCTGACGGCGGCCGAGTTTGAAGAGCGCGTGCGCCCGCGCCGCGCCGTCGAAGACGATGCGCCAGCCTCCGGCTGGCTGGGGCTTGCCAGCACGGGTTGACAATGAGCGCATGCTCATTCGATTCAAGTCCCCCGTCGCCGCCGATGTCTTGATGCTGGGCGACAACGCACAGCAAGTCCTGCGCTTGGTGGGCCGCGAAGGGCAGCTCAAAGGCATCTTCGAAGTCGATGACCAGCCCCGCATCATCGAGTTGCTGGATGCCGCCGTGGCTGCCGAGGCCCAGGCTGCGGAAGCGGCCGCCGATGCGGGTGGCACAGCACCCGCCCGCCCGCTTGTCAGCCTGCGCCAGCGCGTGTGGCCGCTGCGCGAGATGCTGCGCCAGTCCAGCCGCGAGCGCGTCGCCGTCGTCTGGGGCGTTTGATGAGTCCCGCGCGCATCACCCGCCTGCTGGTGATCCGGCATGGCGAGACGCTCTGGAACCGTGAAGGCCGCATCCAGGGTCATATCGACATCCCGCTCAGCCCCCTCGGGCGGTTGCAGGCCGAGCGCTTGGCCGATGCCCTGCGAGACGAAACCATTGACGCCGTCTACAGCAGCGATCTGCAACGCGCTCAGCAAACCGCTGCCGGACTGGCGCTGGGGCGGCCACTGGAGGTGCAGGCGTCGGCGGCGCTCCGCGAGCGGCATTTCGGCGCCTTCGAGGGCCTGACCTGGGAGGAAATTCATGCCCGTGATGCCGACAGCGCCGCACGTTGGAAACGCCGAGAGCCAGATTTTCGCGTTGGCGGTGGCGAATCCCTCGTCGAGTTGCAGGCTCGCTGTATCGGCGAACTGACCCGTATCGCCCAACAGCATCCCGGCGGGCAAATCGCCGTCGTGGCCCATGGCGGTGTGCTCGATTGCTTCTACCGCGCGGCCGTGGGCCTGCCATTGGCTGCAAGCCGGAGTTGGGTGCTGGGCAATGCAAGCATCAACCGCCTGTTGTTCGCTGACGGGCAGTTCAGCCTCATCGGTTGGAACGACGACCGGCACCTGGCCGGCCTGGCTGACTTGGCCGGGGCCGACGATGTCCTGGCCGCGCCGCCGCGCCGCACATGACAGTTCTGTTGCGATTTCGCGTCGTGGGGGTCTATTCGGGCAATCCCTGGCTCATATACTGATTTGACCCCCCAGTCCGGTGGTCAGCCTCCTGTCCGCCGTTAACTCAGTAAAGGCACCCGATGAAGAAGTTTGCATTTGCCGCGCTCGTATCTGTTGTTGCTGTTCCGGCATTCGCACAGACCGTGACCCTCTGGGGTCGCTTCAATACCACCGTTGAAAGCGTCAAGACCGGCTCTGCCGACCGCGTCGTCAAGGTCAACAGCAACAGCTCGCGCCTTGGCCTCAAGGGCATGGAAGACCTCGGTGGTGGCCTCAAGGCTGCCTTCCAACTGGAGCATGGCTTTGACTCGGACACCGGCAACTCCAACCTCGGCAACCAGTTCTGGGGCCGCGCCTCCAACGTCAGTCTGATCGGCAATTTCGGTGAAGTTCGCCTGGGCCGCTGGATCCCGGGCTCTTACTTCGCGACGGTGGACTACGTGAGCATGCACAACCATGACACGGGCACGTCGTCCGACGCGCTGGCCTCTGAGGCCACGATGTTCAACCCGCGCAGCAACAAGGTCGGTTACTTCACGCCCAAGTTTGGCAACTTCAGCGCCGAGTTCGACATTCACGCCGGTGAAGGCGTCGATGCCCGCGCGTATGACTTGTCGGTCAACTACGACAACGGCCCGGTCCACTACGGTTTCGGCTATAGCAAGCAAGGCACCCAGAAGCAGTACGCCATCCGCGGCCTGTACCAGCTGGGCGCCTTCACCTTCGGTGGCTACTACCAGCGTGAAACCGAAGACACCTTCAAGGCCAATCCGGATCGCGACATCGGTCGCGTGTCGGTGATGTACACGACCGGTGCTTCCGAGTTCCACGTCAACGTGGGTGGCAGCAAGGCGGGTGGCAGCTTCGGCGCCTATGGTGGCAAGCAGTACACCTTCGGCTACAACTACAACCTGAGCAAGCGCACCAAGGTCTACGGCTACTACACCGCCGTGGACCGCACCGCCCCGAACTCGGTCGGTGACTCCAGCTCCCTCGCAGCTGGCCTGCGCCACAACTTCTGATTTCCGGGCAGGTCCTGCCCCCAGCAAAAAGCGCCCCTCGGGGCGCTTTTTTCATTCAGGCGTCGAAGAGGTCGCTGCCTCGGCTGGCTGGCGGTGCCAATCCCAGATGGCGGTAGGCGGCCAAGGTAGCAATGCGGCCACGCGGGGTGCGTTGCAGATAGCCCTGCTGGATCAGATAGGGCTCGATCACGTCTTCAATCGTCCCGCTCTCTTCACCGATGGCTGCTGCCACGTTGTCGAGCCCGACCGGGCCGCCATCGAAGCGGTGGATAACGGCTTCCAGCAGCTTGCGGTCCATCAGGTCGAAGCCCTGCGGGTCGACGTCCAGCATGGCCAATGCCCGGTCCGCCAATTCGGCCACGATGCGCCCGTCACCTTTGACTTCGGCGAAGTCGCGGACGCGGCGCAGCAGGCGGTTGGCGATGCGCGGTGTGCCGCGCGATCGCTTGGCGATCTCCAGCGCCCCAGCCGCATCGATGCTGGCGCCAAGCAACTGGGCTGAGCGCGTGACGATGCGCTGCAACTCTTCCGGCGTATAGAACTCCAGCCGCGCGACGATGCCAAAGCGGTCGCGCAACGGGTTGGTCAGCATGCCGGCGCGCGTGGTGGCGCCGACCAGGGTGAAGGGCTGCAAATCAAGCTTGATCGAGCGCGCCGCCGGGCCTTCGCCGATCATGATGTCGATCTGGTAGTCCTCCAAGGCTGGGTAAAGGATTTCCTCGACGACCGGGCTGAGCCGGTGGATCTCGTCGATGAAGAGCACATCGTTGCGCTCCAGATTGGTCAGGATCGCCGCCAGATCCTTGGGCTTTTCGAGCACCGGCCCCGAGGTCTGGCGCAAGTTGACGCCGAGTTCGGCCGCAATGATGTGTGAGAGCGTCGTCTTGCCGAGGCCCGGTGGGCCGAACAGCAGCACGTGATCAAGCGCCTCGCCACGCTTGCTGGCGGCGCCGATGAAGATTTCGAGCTGCTCGCGCGCCTTGGATTGGCCCACGTACTCGTCGAGCAGCTTGGGCCGCAGCGCACGCTCCATGGCCTCCTCTCGGGGAGAGCTGGGCGCGGCACTGACCAGCCGCGGGCTGGCGGAGGCAAAGTCGTCGGTCTGGATGCTCATCAGGACAGCTTCTTGAGGGCCAGCTTGATGCCTTCGCTCACGCCGACATCAGCCGGCAAGCTCTTGAGGGCCGAGCCCGCGTCCTTCTCGCTGTAGCCCAGGGCGATGAGGGCTTGCAGGATGTCGGCTTGCGCCGCGTTGCCCACGCTGACCGGCGCGCCAAGATCGGCGCCGAGTTTGCCGCGCAACTCCAGCAGCAGCCGCTCGGCCGTCTTTTTGCCGATGCCGGGCACCTTGGTCAAGCGGCCCGCGTCCTGCGCGGTCACGGCCTGCGCAAGCTCGGCGACGGAGAGGCCGGACAGCAGCGACAGCGCCATCTTGGGGCCGATGCCGCTGATGCGGATGAGCTGGCGGAAAGCCGAGCGCTCGTCGGCCGTCAGAAAGCCGAACAGCTGATGCGCGTCCTCACGGATGCTGAGGTGGGTCAGCAGCACCGCGCGCTCACCGAGCGCGCCCAGGTTGTAGAAGGTGCTCATCGGCACGTCGACTTCGTAGCCGACGCCCGCGACATCGATCAGGACCTGGGGGGGAGATTTTTCGGCAATGACGCCGCTGAGTCGACCGATCATCGACCCATTATCTGGGCCCCGTCGGCTTTGTTGGCCTCAGTTCCGACCGAACAAACCCAGGCGTTGGGCTTCCAGCGCCGCCTCGGCGCGTGAGCTCACGTTGAGCTTGCGATAGATCTGTTTGACGTAGTCAGCAATCGTGTGGCGCGACAGGCCCAGTTGCACGCCGATTTCAGGCAGCGTGAAGCCCTTGGCCACGCGCAGCAGCACTTCACTCTCGCGTTCCGTCAGCGAGACCTCGTGCAGCAGTGCGGCAGACGAGGCCTGCGGCTTGGCGTGGGCGGCAAAGTAGGCAATCACCTTGCGGGCAATGGAGGGCGACAGCGGCGGTTCGCCCTGGCTCATGCGCTGCAGCTGCTCAACCAGCAATTCGCGCGACTGTTCCTTCAGCAGATAGCCAAAGGCGCCGGCCTGCAAGGCAGGGAAGAGGTGTTCGTCGTCGTCGTGGATGGTCACGATGACGGATTGAACTTCGGGCTGCTTCTCGCGCAGCGCGGTCACCACGTCCACCCCCGAGCCATCGGGCAGGCCCAGGTCCAGCAAGGCCAGCGTGAAGCGCTCGGTGTTGACGGCGGCCAGCGCGTCCTGGACGCGCGAGCACTCGGTCACATGGGCGTTGGCGAACACCTGCTTCACCAGTGCCTTCAACCAGGCCCGGATCTCCGGGATGTCTTCGAGCAGCAGGATGTGGTTCATGGGCGGACCTTTGAGATCACAGGGGGATGGTGAGACGTATGACGGTACCCCAACCCGGGCCGGATTCAACCAGGCACTGGCCATGCATTTGCTTGGCGCGAGACTTCATGCTCGCCATTCCGTGTCCGCGATCGAGCCGGCCGTCCAATTCGGCCGGGATGCCGTGGCCGTTGTCCTGCACGGTCAGGATGAAATCGCCCTCCTGGACCGCGCAGCTGATGGTGGCGTGGGTGGCCCCGCTGTGCTTGATGATGTTGCTGACCGACTCGCGCAGGATGCGGGTGGTCTGGACGTAGGAGCGGGCCTGCAAGGTCTGGGTGATCTCGTCGGTGGGCGACTTCCACTCGGCCAGGATGTTGGCCTGGCCCAGGCGCAGCACCACCTCGGCACGCCAGTCGCCCAGCGCGTCGATCAGGTGCACAGGCTTGCCGGTGAGGCCGCGCACCGAGAGGCGCATTTCCTCCAGCGCTTCACGGGCCAGCGTCGAGATGCGGTCCGATTCGCTGGTGTGCACGATGGTCAGCAGCTTGGCGCCGAGGTCGTCGTGCAGGTCGGCGGCAATGCGCTTGCGCTCTCGCTCCGTCACCTGCTCCAACTTTTGCTCGGCCAGCTTGGCGTGCTGGCGCTCGACCTCGGCAATGCGCTCTTGCATGCGCTGCTCGGCCGCTGCCACACGGCGCTCGGCGTCCAGCCGGCTGCGCGCCACGCTGGCGATGCCGTCCAGCCCCAGCGCCAGCATCGCCAGCGGCAGCAGCAGGCCCAGCCAG
>CALMQC010000583.1 GCA_937871895.1 uncultured Roseateles sp.
CCTTCGTCCCAAAAATCTTGTCTCCGGCGTCACCGAGGCCCGGGATGATGTAGCCGAGCTCATTGAGATGGCTGTCGATGGCCGCCGTCCAGCAGCGCACATCCGGGTGCGCGTCATTCAGCGCCTTGACGCCCTCAGGCGCCGCCACCAGCACGAGGGCGCGGATGTCCTTGCAGCCGCGCTCTTTCAGCAGGTCGATGGTCGCAATCATGGAGCCGGCGGTGGCGAGCATGGGATCCACGATCAGCGCGGTGCGCTGCTCCAGCTTGCCGACGAAGCGTTCGAAGTAATGCACCGGCTTCAAGGTCTCGTGGTCGCGCGCCAGGCCCACCACCGAGACCTTGACGTTGGGCAGGATCTCCAGCACACCGTCCAGCATGCCGAGGCCGGCGCGCAGGATGGGCACGACGGTGACCTTCTTGCCCGCGATCTGCTCGATGGGCGTGGGGCCGCACCACCCGTCAATGCTCGTGGCCTCGACTGGAAAATCGGCCGTGGCCTCGTAGGTCAGCAGTTGGGCAACTTCGCCCGTCAGCTCGCGGAACTTCTTGGTCGAGATCTCGGCCTCGCGCAGCAGGCCGATCTTGTGTTTGACGAGCGGGTGTTTGACTTCGATCACCGGCATGGCGGAGCCTCCTTCAACGGCGCTGGCGCAGCGCCTCGTAGAGGCATACGCCAGCCGCGACCGACACGTTCAGGCTTTCGACCGCGCCGGCCATGGGGATGCGCACGAGCTCGTCACAGGTCTTGGCCGTGAGCTGGCGCATGCCTTCACCCTCGGCGCCCAGCACCAGGGCCACGGGGCGATTCAGGTCGAGGTCGTAGATGGAGCGCTCGGCGCTGTCGCTGGTGCCGACCACCCAGATGTCGCGCTCCTTGAGCTCGCCCAGGGTGCGGGCCAGGTTGGTCACCATCAGATAGGGCACGGTCTCAGCGGCGCCGCTGGCCACCTTGGCCACGGTGGCATTGAGGCCCACGGCCCGGTCACGCGGGGCGACCACGGCATGCGCGCCGGCGCCATCGGCCACGCGCAGGCAGGCGCCGAGGTTGTGGGGGTCGGTCACACCGTCGAGCACGAGGACCAAGGGCGGGCCTTCGACCTCGTCGAGCACATCGTCGAGCGAATGCTTGGGCGCCAGCGCCTGCACGCGGGCCACCACGCCCTGGTGGCGCGGGCCACCGGCCAGCTGGGTCAGGCGCTCGTCGGGGGTCTCGATGAGGCGGGCGCCCGCCTCACGCACACGCTCCACAAAGCTGCGCATGCGCGCGTCACGGCGGCTGGGGTCGATATGGACTTCGGAGACCGACTCGGGGTGGGTCTTGAGCCGGACAGTGACGGCATGAAAACCGTAAAGGACGGCGTTGGCGGGCTTGGACATGGCCGCCATGGTAGACGGTCAGTTCTTGGGTTGACGCGCCTTCACATAGCCCATGATGTTGACGAAGCTGTCGGTCCAAAAGCGCTGGCGGTGCCGGGCCAGGTGGTCGAGCAAGGCCGCGTGCGCTTCGCGCGTGACGTTCAGGTATTCGGCGCCCACGCCGTGGAAGAGCAGCACCACCATGCCGTGCTTGGCGGCTGCTTCGTCAACCAGGGCGATCAACTGCTGAGCGCTGTAGCCCTCGGCGGAGATGGTGGGCACGGCGTAGGGGTCCAGCTGGGCCGGGTCGGCGATGACGCCGCTGCCGGCGCTGCGGTAGGCCACGAAGTGCTGGCGCAGCGCGGCGCCAAAGTCCTGCCCGCTGGCGTTGAGCTCCAGGCAGGGTGGCGTGAACGTGCGCTGCGTCTGGCCGTCGAGCGAATGCAGCCAGACGTTGGCGGCTATCACCTGCTCTTGCACCTGGGCGGGCAGGATGTGGTCGAGGTCGTGGTGGGCAGACACCCAGTCCCGCGCGGGCTGGCTGGCCGAGCAGGCGTGGAAGAGGCTGTGGTTGCCCAGCTCATGCCCCGCCTTGGCGGCGCGGCGCCACTCAAGCAGGCGCTTTGGCACGGTGGGCGCATTGATGGGCAGGTAGAAGCTGGCTTTGAGATGGCGCTGGTTGAGCGCGGGGATCACGGTGTCGAGCTGCGAGGCCAGGCCGTCGTCATAGCCGAGGCTCACGGCCGCCTGTGCGCCTTTGGGCCAGGCCCAATCGCCGGCCCAGGCCGGCGCCAGCAGCGATACGGCCAGCGCGGCCACCATCAAGGAAAACTTCTTGCTCATCACCACACCCTTCGCGTCTCAAAGCACGGTCAGCAGACCAAGCAAGCCCAGCAAGACCGGCTGATGCAGCATGTAGATGCTGAGCGGCCAGCGGCCCAGCAGCGCCAAGCCTCGGGCGCCGGGCGGGAGTCTGCCTGACCAGCGCTCGGGCTGGCTGCGGGTGAACACGAAGCCGAACAGCATGACACCCAGCCAGGGCAGCACGGGGGCGTAGTCCTCGGTGACCGGCTTGTGCGTGACCAAGCCCAGCCAGTTGGTCCAGCGGCTGTCAAAGAAGGCGTGGCCGCCCAGTTGCGGCGCCACCAAAGCGGCTGCCGCAAGCAGCAGCAGCGCCCAGGCCGGCCAGCGCGCCAGGCCCAAGCGCAGCAGCAGCAGCATCACGGCCATGCCGTGCAGGATGCCAAAGCTGATCCAGCCACGCGGGAACATCCACCACGAGCCGGCCGACACCAGCAGCGCGCAGCCCGCAACCTGCAACCAGCGGCGCCAGAAGCGACGGGCGCTTTGCCCCGCCTGCAAAGCCAAGGCCTGGCCACCGCCCGCGCAGAAGACGAACAGGGTCACGATGACGACGCGCTGCCAGGTCCAGACCGGGTCGCGGTAGAAGTCTTGCTTGATCCAGCCGAAGTGGTTGAGGTCAAAGCAGAAGTGGAAGACCACCATCCACACGATGGCGGCGCCGCGCAGGGCGTCGAGCCGGTCGGCCCGAGTGGACGAGAGGACGGGGCCGTGCATGGGCCAGTGTCAGGGGCTGCCGGGCAGGTTGCGCTGACGCTGCTGCTCGCGCCAGGCGCGGCGCGCCGCCTGGGCCTGGGCAGCAGTCTCTTGCTCACGCTGACGGGCGATGCGTGTGCCTTCCTCCGGATCGGCCGCGCTATGCATGCCTTCGGCGCGCAGGCGCGCCTCGTAGGCGCCCGAGTTGCTGGACTGCGCGGCCTGCGCCTCGCGGCTGATGCGCCAGTCGGCCTCGGTATAGCGGCCCTGGCCCTTGGCGCACTGCCGCGCGCGGCGGATCTCGTCGATCATGAACTGCCGGGCCTCGGTGCTGAGGCTGGTGGAGCTGGCGCGGGTTTCCATGTCGCGAAGCTCGGTGCTGCTGGGGCAAACGTTGGCGGGCGGCTCAGCCGCCGTGGGTTTGGCGGCTGCCAGCGCCGCAGACACCGTGCTGCTCGCAGGCTGCCGGGGCGCATCGGCCACGTTGGCCTGCAATCGCTGGGGGCTGAGGCTGGCGCCACGGTCCGGGCAGGGCCGGTCGGTGTAGCGGGTTTGCCCGTCGATCTCGCACTTCCAGACGCCCTGGGCCAGCGCCGTGGCCGGGAGCGCAAAGCTCAAAGCAAGTGCAAGCAAGGGGCTGGAAAAAACGGCTGGCGTCACGATCTTGTCCTCCAACTTGGCCAGCCCGCGCAACGCGGCACCCTCGCCCCTCGCTGACAGCCAACCAAAATGGAAGCCGCATCTTCGCCCGGATTTGAACCATGCCCGCTACCGCCCTGCTCCGCCGCCCCGTCGTCCTGCTCACCGCTGGCCTCGTCGCCCTGGCGGCGGCCGGGTGCTGGCATATCGACGCCCAGAGCAAGCCAGCGGCCCAACCCCGTGCCGTCACGCCGCGCGGGGCGCTGGACGCCGACGAGACCAACAACATCAATGTCTTCAAGAAGACCTCGCCCTCGGTCGTCCACATCACCAACCTGGCACTGCAGCGTGACCTGTTCTCGCTGAGGGTGACCGAGCAGCCCCAAGGCACGGGCACGGGCTTCATCTGGGACGAGAACGGCCACATCGTCACTAACTTCCACGTCATCCAGGGCGCCAACGCGGCGACGGTGACGCTGTCGGACCAAAGCGTGCACCCGGCCAAGCTGGTGGGCGCCTTCCCCGACCGCGACCTGGCGGTGCTGCGCGTGGACGTGCCCAAGGAGAAGCTCGCGCCCATCGCCATCGGCACCAGCCGGGAGCTGCAGGTCGGCCAGAAGGTCTATGCGATCGGCAACCCCTTTGGCCTGGACCAGACCTTGACGACCGGCATCGTCTCGGCACTGAACCGCGAGATCGAGTCGGTGACCCGCCGCACCATCAAGGGCGCGATCCAGACCGACGCCGCCATCAACCCCGGCAACTCGGGCGGCCCGCTGCTCGACTCGGCCGGCCGCTTGATTGGCGTGAACACCTCGATCTACAGCCCCAGCGGCGCCAGCGCCGGCATCGGCTTTGCCATCCCAGTGGACGAAGTCAACCGCATCGTGCCGCGCCTGATCCGCGACGGGCGCTTCATCCGCCCGGCCCTGGGCGTGACGGCCGGCGCCGCGCAGCTGAGCCAAAGCCTGGGCGCTCCCAAGGGCGTGCTGCTGGTGGGCGTGGTGTCTGGCGGCCCGGCCGCGCAGGCGGGCCTGCAGGCCTACACCCGGGGGCGAGACGGCCGCATCGTGCCGGGCGACGTGATCACCGCCGTGAACGACCAGCCGGTGGCCGACCTTGACGACATGCTCGGCCTGCTGGAGCAGCGCCAGATCGGCGAGAAGGTGGTGCTGAGCGTCTGGCGCTCTGGGCAGACCCGGCGTGTCATCGCCACGCTGGGCAGCTCGGATTGAACCCGCCCCTGGCGGGCGTTCGAGCGTCAGCCCAGCGTCAAGTTGCGTAGCGAATCCACCGACGCGCTGCGAGCTCCCATGAAATCGGCCATTACTGCACACCTGCACGGACAGCTCTGCCACTATTCTTGAAGCGTTGTCACACCGAAGCCTGCGTCTCGGTGCACTGGTGTGGCCAGGCTATGCGCCGTGATCCGCCAGTCGGTGGCCGGATCCTCGGGGAGAAAGGGTCCGTATGCAGTTTCCAAGCGCCCAGCGCCCGGCCAGTGCCGGTCAGGCCGGCTCAGCGCCACTTTCTGGCTTGCGCTACTTCTGGAGCGGCCGTGGCCTCTTCAGGCCCGGTGTGGTGCTGTTGCGGTCGCAGCGCTTCCGCACCAAGGCCTGGATCATCAGCCTGAGCTTCCTGCTGCCGGTCATCATCCTGGCACAGGGCTATTTCAGCTCGCAGCGCGAAGCGCGCGAGGTGGCGCTGGCAGAGCTGCAAGGCGTGGCCGACGTGCGCCAGCTGAGCAAGCAACTCAACGAATTGCAGGCCAAGGCCGGCGACGCCGCACGGCGCCAGGAACTGCTGGCGGACTACGAAAAGATTGCCGACCGCAGCGGCCTCATCCTCGACCCCGAAGCGCCCAGCTACTACGCGATGGATGCCGCCCTGTTGGTGCTGCCGCAGCTGACCGACCTGGCCACGGAGCAGGCGGCGGGCAAGTCGGGCGAGGCCACGGTGGCGCGCATCAACGATGCCCGCAAGCGGCTGAGCACAGGCCTGGCGCGACTGGAAGCCGCCGTCAAGACCGATGCCGATACCCTGGCCCTGGTGCGCGGCGTACAGGCCAGCCTGACCGGCGACAAGGCCGACAAGGCCGAGGCCCTGTGGCGGGCCCAGGCCCAAATGACCGATCTGCTGGAGCGTTTGCTCCATGAGCGCTCTGCGCGCATCAGCAGCGAGTCCTGGCGCATGGCATTGCTGATCGTGCTGTCCCTGCTGGCCGGCACCTACTTGTTCTACAGCTTCGCGCTCGTCACCGGGGGCGGCATCTCGATGATTGCGCAGCGCATTCGCGTGGTGGCGGCGGGCAATCTCGTGGGCTCCAGCCATGCCTGGGGCAACGACGAGTTCGCCTACGTGGCGCGCCGCGTGGGCGAGATGCAGAAAGTGCTCAAAGACTCGATGGAGCACATCACCACAGCGGCCGACAAGGTGGCCGAGGTCAGCGAAGAGTTGCAGTCCTCCAACGACCTGCTGGAGGTGGGTGCGGCCAGCAGCGCCGAGACCCTGTCCATCGCCGGCAAGTCGCTGGAGGACATGCGTGAGGTGGTGCGCGCGGTGGACGAAAGCGTCAAGGGCGCGGCCGAGGAGTCGGTGCGCAACGAGGCCGTGGCCGTGCGCGGCGGCGAGCAGCTGAGCGCCGCCGTGGCCACCATGCAGGAGGTGGAAGTGGCTGCCCGGCGCATCGCCGAGATCATTGGCCTGATCGACCAGATCGCATTCCAGACCAATCTGCTGGCCTTGAATGCGGCCGTGGAGGCTGCCCGTGCCGGCGAAAGCGGCCGCGGCTTTGCCGTGGTGGCGGGCGAGGTGCGCGTGCTGGCGGGCCGCACGGCCAACGCGGCCAAGGACATTCGCAATCTGATCAACGACAGCGTGGAGTCCAGCCAACGTGGCTCCGCGCAAGTGCGCACCAGCGGCGAGGCGATTCAGGCCCTGGTGGCTTCAGCCAGCCAACTGCGCTCGACGCTGGCCGACATCACGCACAGCACGCAGGCGCAGGTGGGCCATATGAAGGCCATCACCGACACCATGTTCGACCTCAAGACGGTGAGCGAACAGACCACGCTGATGGTGGGCCAAAGCCTGACCAGCGCCGACACCATGAAGCAGCTGTCCGACCAGCTGCGCGAAGAGGCGCGGCGCTTCCAGCTGAGCGCCGACGACAACGCGCGGCTCTGAGCCGCGCCCAATGCGCAATCAGCCCAGCGCCTTGCGGGCGTTCTGGAACATGCGCAGCCAGGGGCTGGCGGCGTTCACGTCGCCACTCGTCCAGCTCAGCTGCACATTGCGGAACACGCGCTCGGGGTGCGGCATCAGGGCCGTGAAGCGGCCATCCGGCGTGGTGACGGACGTGAGGCCACCCGGGCTGCCGTTCGGGTTGAACGGATAGACCTCGGTCGGCTGGCCGCTGTTGTCCACAAAGCGCATGGCCTTGACCACGCGGCTCGCGTCGCCCTGGCGCGCAAAGTTGGCAAAGCCTTCGCCGTGCGCCACCGCAATCGGCAGGCGGCTGCCGGCCATGCCGGTGAAGAAGAGGCTGGGCGACTCCAGCACCTCAACGAGCGACAGACGCGCCTCGAACTGCTCGCTTGTGTTTCGCGTGAAGCGCGGCCAGGCGTCGGCGCCCGGGATGATCGGGGCCAGCGCCGCCAGCATCTGGCAGCCATTGCAGACGCCGAGGGCCAGCGTGTCAGGCCGCGCGAAGAAGGCCTTGAACTGCTCGGCCAGGCGCGCGTTGAACATGATGGAGCGGGCCCAGCCCTCGCCGGCACCCAGGGTGTCGCCATAGCTGAAGCCGCCGCAGGCGACGAAGCCGGCAAAACCGTCCAGCACCACGGCGCCCGACTGCAGGTCGCTCATGTGCACGTCGTGCGCATCGAAGCCGGCTTGCGCCATGGCGTAGGCCATCTCGACATGCGAGTTGACGCCCTGCTCGCGCAGGATGGCCATTTTGGGCCGCCTGCCGGTGGCGATGAAGGGCGCGGCGGGGTTCTGCGCCGGGTCGAAGGTGAGCGACACGTGCATGCCGGGGTCGTCGGCACGGCCCGCAGCCGCGTGCTCGGACTCGGCGCAGGCCGGGTTGTCGCGCAAGGCGGTGATGCGGTACGAGACCTCGTCCCAGGCCTGCTGCAGCGCGGTGAGGTCGGCGCCGAAGACCTTCTTGGCGTCGCGCCAGACCTCGACCTGGCGCGAGGTGTTGGGCTTGGCGACCACGTGCGAATGCTTGGAGAGGCCATGGGCGCGCAGCACCTGCAGGGCAGCGTCACGGTCGGAAGCGCGGACCTGGATCAGGGCGCCGAGTTCTTCGGCGAACAGTGCGCGCAGCGTCAGCTCGTCGCGGCGCGGGCCGACTTGCGTGGCCCAGTTCTTGGCATCGCCGGTGTCGGCGCGGCTGTCGCTGACGCCGTCACCCTCAGTGACGAGGAGGTCCACGTTCAAGCTCAGGCCTTGCTGACCAGCAAAGGCCATCTCGCAGGCGGCCGCCCAGAGGCCACCGTCGCTGCGGTCGTGATACGCGAGCAACTTGCCGGCGGCGCGCAGCTCGTTGATGGCGGCGACCAGGCTCTTGAGGAGCTGTGGGTCATCCAGGTCCGGCACGGCACCGCCGAACTGATTCAGCGTCTGCGCCAGGATGGAGCCGCCCATGCGGTGCTTGCCTTGACCCAGGTCGATCAAGATCAGGCAAGAGTCTTCGCGCTTGAGCTCCGGCGTCAGCGTGCCGCGCACGTCGGCGATTGAGGCAAAGGCGCTGACGATGAGGGACACGGGCGCAGTGACTTGCTTGTCATCCCACTTGGTGCGCATGGACAGCGAATCCTTGCCCACCGGGATCGACACGCCGAGCGCGGGGCACAGCGCCATGCCCACGG
>CALMQC010000584.1 GCA_937871895.1 uncultured Roseateles sp.
CGGTGGCCAGCCGAGTACTAAAAAAATACAGGCGGGTGCGCAGCACGTCTTCGCTGACGCCCGCGATGGCGGCGGCCTCGCGGTAGGGGCGTTCCTGCAGGTCCACCAGCACCAGGGCCTCGCGCTGAGTCCAGCTCAATTGGCGGATGCCGGCCCAGACGCTGCCTTGCAACTGGCGGCAGGCAATGTGCTCGCTCAGGTCGGCAGCAGCGAGGGCGACAGGGGCGTCGGTTTCGTCGTCTGGCGTCGCTTCGACAAAGCGGCGCGCCTCCCGGCAACGCGCCAGCCAGCGGTGGCGGGCGATGCCGGCCAGGTAGGCGCCGAGGGTGCCAAGTTGGGGGTTGAAGCCGGCGGGCGCGCGCAGCAGCTCCACAAAGGCGTCCTGCATCGCGTCGAGCGCCAGCGCTTCGTCGCTGCCCAGCGCCAGCAGGTAGCGGAAGACGGGGCCAGACTCACGCCGGTACAGCCGCGTCTGCGCGGCCGCATCGCCCGCCGCCGCCTCGCCCAGCAAGGCCGCTGGGTCCTCGGCGCCACCGGGGCTCACGAATCCCAGTCGCGTCAGCCAGCTCATCGGGCCCAGCATGGAAGAAGCCTCGTCACCATGCAAGTCATGGTGCTGGCGAGCTGCTGGCGTTACTGGGTATTAACCCTGAAGGGCGCCGGGCCACACCACCGGCTGGGTGAGTGCCACGCTGCGGGCCGGATGGGCGTACTGCCGAGTGGGCAGCAGCTCGAGGCGGCGCCCGTCCAGCGCCATCGGCCCGGCCGGCGCTACCTTGCCGCGCAGGCGGCTCTCGGGCTTGAGGCGCCAGTCGTCGCGGTTGGCGCGCACGAACTCGTCCCAGTCGGGCTGGTGGTTGTGGTGGGCGTCCCAGCTGGCGGCGGGCTCAAAAGCGCGGCGCCCGACGAAGAGGTTGTTGGCCACGTGCACGTCGGTCAAGCCCGAGGCCGCGCGCAGCCAGATGCCGCCGCCGGGGCGGTCGTCAATGCAGGTGTTGTGCACCAGCCAGAGCGCGTGCGTGCCGCCGCGCAGGCCCTCGGCACCGACGCTGATCAGGTGCGGGTTCTCGCTCGTGCTGCTCTGGCCGATCAGATTGCCCATCACCAGGTTCTGGCCGCCGTTCGGGAACTCCAGCTCGTAACTGGCGCGGCCGCCAATGCCGTCGATCAGCCGGCTGTACAGCACCTGGTTGACGCGTGCGCGGCTCTTGAGCAGGTGGCCCATCAGGCCGCTGTGGAAGTGGCAGCCCGTCACGCCCAGCCGAGCGATGGCGCCCACATAGCACTGGTGCGTCTGGCCCGTACCCATGGCGATGCGGCCGAAGTCGCAGTCGATCAGGTCGAGTTCGGCGGCGGGGTCATTGCTCGTCAGCACGCCGTTCTCGTTGTCCTCGAAGCGGCAGTCCACCAGGGTCAACGAGCCGGCTTCCAGGCGGATGCCCGCGCCATTCCGGTCAGGTACGCGCGCGCCGATGAAGTCAAAGCCCTCGATGCGCTGGCGCTGCCCGCGCGTGACGAAGATGCCCTTGCCTTGGGCATGCGCGCCGCTGGCGATGAGGCGCACGCGGCCGCCCACGGCGCGCAGCGTCAGCTCGTGCTGCGGCCAGGTCGCCACGTCTGCCAGGTAGTCGCCCGCCTCGACCTCGATGAGACAGCCGTCCGTCGCGGCCTTCGCCGCACTGGCCAGGGTGCGGTGGGCCTCACGTGGGCCGACCTTGAGCACCTGGGTCACCTTGGCCAGGGCCGCCCGCGCCCCGAGCGCCAAGCCCAGCATTGCCAGCCGCCGCTGCATCAGCGCCCCGGCTTCTTGCGCATCACGGCGCGAAAGTGCTCGTCAATGCGCAGCTCGCGCGGGCCGGGAATCAGCTCGACGCTGTCGCCCGCCGCCAGGCTGCCTTCGCGGTGAACCGCCAAGTAAAAGCCGCAGTAGCCGCTCTGCGCCATCAAGGAGACCGCCTGCGCAAAGCCCATCACGGCGGCGAACTTGAAGCAGGGGATGCGCGGCGCCGTCACGATCAGTTCGCAGTCGGGGAAGCGCAGCCGGTCGCCCATCCAGACCTGGCCTTCCAGCAGGCCGCACAGGCTCAGGTTCTCGCCCATCGCACCATGGGCCAGTTCGCCCGCCACCTTGGCCTGGCCACGTACTGTCTGCCAGAAAGCGTAGTGCTCGGTCGGGTAGGCGTAGATGGCCTTGGCGGGGCCGCCGTGCACCTCGTGGTCGGCCTGGGCGTCGCCGGCAAGGCCCAGACGTGTCACGCCGATGCGGCCGATCTGTGGCCGTTTCACGATGCCGCTCGGCACGCGGCCCTGTGCGGTGTCGAGCGGCAGGACGCCACCAGTGTTCAAGCTCTGCAACTGCATGAGCCGTATCGGGTCAGGGTGCCTTGCGGAGCTCTATCAGGCTCTGTGAATCTTGGATCCAGACGGCGCGTGCTGCGCCGGTGGCCGTCTTGGGCAGGTCTTTGTCCGAGGCGGGTGCCTTGGCGGGCATCTTGCTCGCGTCTTCCCAGATCCAGGCATTGCACACAGTCTTGCCCTTGCAGGCAGCTTGGCCCGCAGCCTTGAGCGCGGCTTGGCCGGTTCCCTTGTCGCAAAGGACCAGGGCCAACTCGGCGCTGCTGTCCTTGGACTCGCATTGAGCGGGGGCTGCGATCGTTGAAGCTGTGGCGACCGTCATCCCGCCAAGCAAGAAAGCGATCGAACGACGCATGGCGGATTCTCCGAGTAGAAATGAAAAAGACCGGCCAAAAGGCCGGTCCACATCATCGGCTGAAAACCAGCCGAGCAGGCTTTAGGCCTTGCGCGAGCGGCGCGCTTGACCGCCAGCAGCGAGCAGTGCGATGGCGACCAGGGCCACGCTGCCGGGCTCGGGGACTTGGTTGGTGATGGCCTTGACCTTCGCGGTGATGGCATCTTCAAAGTCTGCGAAGGTGTTGACGCGCAGGATCCAGGGGTCACTGGTCATGGGATCGCTCAGCGAGCCCACGCCGGGCAACACGACGCCGCAGTTGGTGCAAACGCCCTTCACCGGCGAGAACACGATGTCCTGGAGGAAACCGACATCCAAGCCTGCGCCGATCGCCTCGGCCGTCATGGCGTCAATGCCACGCGTTTGAGCTGACGTAGCGGCTGCGATGGTTTGCGCTTGTGTGTTGCCATTGGGAACACCGTCAGTGGCAATGTTGATGATCGACCGCAGTTGAGCGCTGTAGTTGGCCGACCCCAGCATCGCCGCAGCAATTGCATTGATGCCGTCTGCGGTGTGGGTGGTGCCGGCCGTGTAGGCCATGCCATTGACGGCAGAAATGATGCCGCCGATCGAGGCGCCAGTCACCACCGTCGGCGCCAGCACCTGGACCGTGCCGGTGGAAAAGGAGTAGATCGTCACTTCGATGCTGCCGTCGGTCGGCAGGGCGCCCAGCGCGGCGGCGTAGCCATTCTTCATCGTGGTGAAGTTGCTGGTGCCAATGCTGCCGGAGGCGTCGATCAGGAAGCCGAGTTGAGTGGTGGGCGCAGCGGAGGCCGTGAAGGCGGCCATGGCCAGCGCCAGGGTGGCGGAGGCACCACGGATCAGGCGGGTCAGGTTCATCGTGAGGTCCTGCGTGAAGGTTGAGGAATGAAATGGAAGTGGACCCGTACGCTCCCTGTCACCTGGCGGTGCGCTTGAACCCACGGGGTCGGGAGCTGCAAAGCAAAGGCGGTGCCAGGAAATTTTTCTCAACGATGACAATGACTTGCGAACGTCAGAACAGAGCCACGCACGCAATTGGCAATTCGATCGACACTATGTTCTAGGGGGGGTAGCCCCTTGCTGCTCAGTGGCTTGGGCGCACAGATGGCGCGGCGAATAGCGGTACGCAGCGGCACGTAGCGACTCATGCCGGCACCGCTAGGCACCCAAGCGGCGCGATGCGTCTGCAAATGCAGGCTCAGGCCTTTGCGGCGAGCGCAGCCTCGATGTCCTTGCGCAAGCTCTCAGGCGTGTCATTGGGCGCGTAGCGCTTGAGCACCTTGCCGTCCCGGCCCACCAGGAACTTGGTGAAGTTCCATTTGATGGCCTCGGTACCCAAGAGGCCGGGCTTCTCGTGCTTGAGCAGCTTCCAGACCGGGTGGGCGCCGCTGCCGTTGACCTCGACCTTGCCCATCATCGGGAAGCTGACGCCGTAGTTCAGCTCGCAGAACGACGAGATCTCGTCATTGCTGCCGGGGTCCTGGCCGCCGAATTCATTGCTGGGGAAGCCAATCACCACCAGGCCCTGGTCCTTGAAGTCCTTCCACAGCTGCTCCAGGCCCTTGAACTGCGGCGTGAAGCCACAGGCACTGGCCGTGTTGACGATCAGCATCACCTGGCCTCGATAGCTGGCAAGATGCACCGTCTCGCCGGTGATGCTGGTGGCCGAGTGGTCATAGAGGCGGTCACTCATCGCGGGGCCTTGGAAGATTGGGGAAAGTCAGGGTTTGTAGCATGGCGCGTCGCGCCTTGCTGCCCCTCCAATCGCGGCAACTTCGGGGAAACCCGCCCGCCCAGCATTTCTGCGTCCTACACGATCATGGATCACTTGGCTTGTTTCACGCCGGCAGACCTCGCCGGGCGTCATGCCCCTGACTTCAGCGCCTACCGCTGGAAGCTGCTGGCCCAGGGCGATTCGTGGTTTTCTAACGCGAGGTCCAAGCTGAATGCGCATGCCAATTTGCTGCAGGAGCTGGTCTTCAAAGGTCAGGCCCTGGCCGTCAACTGTGCGGGCACGGGCGATGCGCTCTCTCACATGGTGGACTTGGAGGCCAACCCGGACTTTGTCCGCCTGCTGACCGGCCCGGGCGCGCCGGTGTGGGATGGCATCTTGCTGTCTGTCGGCGGCAATGACCTGATCGCCGCCGCACGCACGCCGGCGCACACGGCCGATGGCCTTGAAGTGCCGCTGCACCAGCGCCTGTTGCGCCGCCAGACCGAATGGGGCGCGCCCTCGGCCGGCGTGGCCCGCTATTTCTCAGAGCCCGGCTGGGCCACCTATGCCGAGTACTTCAAGGCCAACGTCAAGCACCTGCTGAGCCTGCGCAACCAGGGCCCCTCGGCCGGCAAGCCGGTCTTCATGCACTGCTATGCCGTGCCCATGCCGCGCCCGGCGGGCGCCGAGCCGAGCGACGAACTCGGTGCCAACGGCCCCTGGCTGCTGCCGGCCCTCAAGGCCTATGGCGTGCCGAGCGCCGACTGGGCGGCCGTCAGCCGTTTGATGGTCTTCCATCTGGCACTGTTGCTCAAGGCCATGGCAGCTGACAAGGAACAGTTCCCCGGGCTCTTTGTGTTCGACTCGACCACCGTGCCGCTGGCCCTGGCTGCGCCCGGCTCCACTGGCATCAGCGGCGATTGGCACAACGAGATCCACCTCAACCACAGCGGCTGCTTCAAGATCGCCCGGGCCTGGAGCGAGCACATCGAGGCGGTGCTGGAAGGCCGGCATTTGATCCAACCGGCGCCCACCGGCCGTCGCGGCCGGGGCTCGTCGCAGCAGCGTTGATCCGGCGGGTCAGTGATCCGCTGACTTCCCGCAGTCGTCGCAGCGCGCCAGTTCGAGCAGGTGCTCGACCTCCGCTGCATGCTGCACGAGGTTGCGCTGGTGCCACTGGCGGATCAGCCACATCGTGCCAGCCACGGCCACCCCAAACGTCGTGATGGCGGCAAAGGCCGAGAGGCCGAAGCGCGTCATGCCGGTGTAGAAGGCGCCGAGCCCGAGGATGCAGGCCTGCTCGTTGAAGTTCTGCACCGCGATGCTGCGGCCTGCGCCCATCAGGTTGTGGCCCCGGTGCTGCAGCAGCGCATTCATCGGCACCACGAGGTAGCCGCCAATCCCGCCCAGCAGGATCAGGAAGGGCGCTGCGACCCAGACATTGGTGATCCAGTTCATCGCGATCACGAGCACGCCCATGCCGATGCCCAGCGGGATCACGCTGGTCGCTTTGTCCAGCCGCACCGCCACCGAGGCCACCACCGCGCCCACGGCGGTACCGATGGCCACCACGCCGACGAGCGAGGACGCCTGCGTCGTGCCATAGCCCAGCGCCGCCAGCGCCCAGGCCAGCACGATGTAGCGCAGGTTGCCGCTGACGCCCCAGAACAGCGTCGTCGTGGCCAGCGAGATCTGGCCCAGCTTGTCCTGCCAAAGCCGCGTGTTGCACTGCGAGAAGTCGCGCACCAGGGCGATCAGGCTGTGTGCCACCGGCTGCAGAGGCGCCGAGGTGCGCGGGATGCGCAGGTTGAACAGCGCGGCGATCACGTACAGGCCCACCAGGCTGGCAATGGCCGCCTCGGGCGGCGTGTCGATGCCGGTGTCAACCAAGGGCAGGTCAAAGCCGAGCAGCATCGCTGAGAGCTTGGCGCCCACCAATTGGCCGCCCAGCAGCACGCCGAGGATGATGGACGCGATGGTCAGCCCTTCAATCCAGCCATTGGCCTTGACCAGCTGCGACGGTGGCAGCAGCTCGGTCAGGATGCCGTACTTGGCCGGCGAGTAGGCCGCAGCCCCCAGGCCCACGATGGCATAGGCCGCCAGCGGGTGCGTGCCGAACAGCATCATCAAACAGCCCACCACCTTGATGCTGTTCGAATAGAACATCACCTTGCCCTTGGGGATCGCGTCGGCAAAGGCGCCCACAAACGGCGCCAGCACCACGTAGAAGAGGGCAAACATCGGCACCAGCGCGGCACGCTGCCACTCGGCAGCGCCAGAGGTGCGCAGCAGCTCGACGGCAGCCACGAAGAGCGCGTTGTCAGCCAGCGAGCTGAAAAACTGCGCCGACATGATCGTGTAGAAGCCTCGCTTCATGGGCCTGGGCGCGGTGGGGACGGTGGTGGAAGACGGCGCGGGCCGACACTGAAACGGGGATCGGCGCGGGTTATAGCACGCGACCCTTTCGCCGGGCCCCGCTTGGACAGAGGGGCAGAATGCCCAGCATGCCCCGCCCGATCGAAGCCCTCGTCCACCCGGAGGCCCTGGCCCACAACCTCGCCCAGGCCCGCGCCCGGGCTCCGAATGCTCGCGTCTGGGCGGTGGTCAAGGCCAATGCCTATGGGCATGGCGTGGAGCGCGCCTTCGAAGGCCTGCGCGCCGCCGACGGCTTTGCCTGCCTGGACCTGGCCGAGGCCGAACGCCTGCGGCAGCTTGACTGGCGTGGCCCCATCCTGTTGCTGGAAGGCGCCTTCGAGCCGCGCGATCTGGAGCTCTGCTCGCGCCTCAAGCTCACCCATGTCGTGCACAGCCCGGCCCAGATCGACTGGCTGGCCATGCACAAGACGCACGAGCCCCACAGCGTTTACCTCAAGCTCAACTCGGGCATGAACCGCCTCGGGTTTGCGCCCAGCGCCTTCCGCGCCGCGCACGCGCGCCTCTCGGCCTTGCCGCAGGTCGACGAGATCGGGCTGATGACGCACTTCTCGGACGCTGACGGTGAGCGCGGCATCGACCACCAACTCGCCGTGTTCGAGACCGCCACCGAGGGCCTGGCCGGCGAGCGCAGCCTCGCCAACAGCGCGGCCACCCTGCGCCACCCCGAGCGCACAGCGCAGGACTGGGTGCGCCCCGGCATCCTGCTCTACGGCAGCGCGCCCGACCACCCCAGCCACGATGCCGCGCACTGGGGCCTGCGCCCGGCGATGAGCCTGCGCTCGCGCGTCATCGGCGTGCAGGTTTTGCGGCCGGGTGACACGGTGGGCTATGGCAGCAGCTTCACCGCGACCGAGCCGATGCGCGTCGGCACCGTCGCTTGCGGCTATGCCGATGGCTACCCCCGCCATGCGGGCACCGGCGCGCCGGTGTTGGTGGACGGACAACGCTCGCTCACGCTGGGCCGGGTGTCCATGGACATGCTGGCCGTGGACCTGACCTCGCTGCCCGCCAGCGGCTGGGGCAGCGAGGTCACACTCTGGGGCGCCAGCAGCCGAGGCGCCGTGCTGCCGATTGACGAGGTCGCCCAAGCCGCCGGCACCATCGGCTACGAGCTGATGTGTGCCGTCACCGCCCGAGTCCCAGTGCGCGTGGCGTGAAGCTGGCTTGGCACCCCCGGCCTGACGAGCTCGACTGGAGCGCCATCCGCGCCAGCGGCCCCGGTGGGCAGAACGTCAACAAGGTCAGCAACGCCGTCCACCTCCGCTTTGACATCCGCGCTGCGGCGTCGCTGCCCGAGGCCGTCAAGCAGCGCCTGCTCCACTGGCCCGACCAGCGCATCAGCGCCGACGGCGTCGTCGTCATCAAAGCCCAAGACGCGCGCAGCCTGGAGCGCAACCGTGCCGACGCCGTGGCGCGGCTGATCGAACTCGTGCAGGCCGCCGCCCATGTGCCGAAGGTGCGGCGGGCCACCAAGCCGACTTATGGCTCGCAGCAGCGGCGGCTGGAGGGCAAGGCCAAGCGGGGCAGCGTCAAGGCCGGGCGGCGC
>CALMQC010000585.1 GCA_937871895.1 uncultured Roseateles sp.
TCTTCCAGCGCTATGCGGCCGGCGAGGGCGACCGGCCCGGCAGCGGCCTCGGCCTGCACCTGTGCCGCGACCTAGCCGCCGCCCTCGGCGGCGACCTCAGCGTGGACAGCCAGGCGGGGCGCGGCAGCACCTTTGCGCTGCATCTGTCCGTCGAGGCCGCGCAGGCCGAGGCGCGGCCCGATGGGCAGATCCGCCGCGCGCTGGTGGTGGAGGATTCGCCCGTCTATGCGCTGGTGCTGCAGCAGGCCTTCGAGAGCCAGGGCGTCAGCGCCACGCTGGCCGAGACGGTGACCGGCGCACGCGAGCTGCTGGCCGCCTCGGTGGCCGGCCTCGGGGACACGGTGCCCGCGTTTGACCTCGTGCTGAGCGACGTCAACCTCGCCGACGGCCCGGCCGAAGACCTGCTGCGCCAGCTCAATGCGCAGACCCGCCCGGGCACCGTGCTGCCGCCGGTCTATTGCATGACGGCCCAGATCGACGAAGAGCGTCGCGTGGCCCTGCTGGGCCTCGGGGCCCGCACGGTGATGAGCAAGGAGTTCGACGTGCCGACCTTCGTCAGCCGCGTGCTGGCGCTGGCGCAGGCTGAGCAGTCAAAGTAGCCGGAAGGCCGCGATCGCCACCAGCGTGGGCGGCAAGGCCGCGAGCAAGAGGCCCAGGGGCGAGATCGCGCCGTCTTCAAAGCGCCCGCGCAGGATGGCGGCGCCGGCCGGGTTGGGGGCGTTGGCGATCACCGTCAGGCCGCCGCCCGTCACGGCACCGGCCACCAGGGCGACCTTGAATTCATCCGACAGGCCCTGCACCAAAGAGCCGAGGTAGGTGAGCGCCGCGTTGTCGGTGATGGCCGTCAGCGCCGCCGCGCCGTAGTAGACCGAGGTGGCGTCCATCTGCATCAGCACCGGCTGCAGCCACCACTGCTGCTGCCCGCCCAGCACGACGAGGCCGCCCAAGAAGAAGGCCACCAGCAGCGCCTCGCGCAGGATCAGCGGCTGCTGGTAGCGCGCATAGGCCGTGGTGAAGCCGAGGAAAAACAGCAGCAGCCCGATGAAGACCACCGGGTGGTGCGCAAACACCACCACGCCGACCAGAAAGAGCAGATGCACCGCCAGCACGGTGAGCGGGATGGGCTCACCCACTTCAGCCGGCGCACTGCCCAGCGAGCGGATCTCGCGCCCGAAGATCAGCGTCACCGCCAGCGCATTGACGACGACCGCCACCGCCGCCTTGGCGCCAAAGGTCTGCAGCATGAAGTGCAGATCCCAGCCCCAGGGCCCGGCCACCATCAGCACCGGCGGCGCGGCATAGGGCGTGAGCGTGCCGCCGATGGAGACGTTGACGAACAGCACGCCCAGCACCGCATAGCGCAAGCGTCGTGAGGCACCGGCGGTGAAGACGGTGTCGCGCAGCATCAGCGCGGCCAGCGTCATGGCGGCGGGCTCGGTGATGAAGGAGCCCAGCAGCGGCACCAGCGACAGCAGCAGGAAGACCAGCACCGGCTCGGTGGGCAGCGGGATCAGCTGGGCCAGGCGCCGCACGCTGAGCGCCGCGTAGTGCAGGATGGGCCGCGTGCCCGCCACCACCATGATGGCGAACACGAACAAGGGCTCGGTGAAGTTGCGCGACTCCAGGTACTGCACCGCGGCGCCTCCGCCGTCCAGACCCGCCATGGCCAGCACCAGCACCAAGGCCCAGAAGCCGAACACCACCTCCACCTCGCCAAGCAAATGCCACAGCCCGGCATGGGCCGGCTGGCGGTGCGCGAGGCGCTCGAAGAAGCCCGTGGCAAAGGTGTGGACGAGCGCCACCGCAAAGAGCGCGGCGGCCAGCAACTGAAGCGTGGTGGGGGTGGGCATCATTCAGGGACGATCACGTCGGTCTCGGTCAGGATCAAGGTCAGTGGCAGGTCATGCGCTTCGGGCGCAAAGGCGCTTTCAGCCCCCGACCAGGCCAGGCCCACGCTGGTCACGCCCGGGTGCGCGGCCAGCCAGCGGTCAAAGTAGCCGCCGCCGTAGCCCAGCCGGTAGCCGGCGCGCGTGAAGCCCACGCAAGGCACCAACACCACGTCAGGCACCAGCACGGCGCCCTCGCAGGCGGGGATGCCGCACTCGTCCTGGAGGCTCGGGGCGCGGCCATCCCAGCGCCGGTAGTCCATGCGGCGTGCGGCCTTGAAGGCATAGGGCAGCGCTTGCTGGGCCGACAGGCCCGCGACCTCGAATTCCCCAGGCAGCGGCCAGTAGACTCCCAGCACCTCGGGCTCCAGCTGCGCGAGCAGTTCGCGAAGCCGCTGACTCACCCGCTGCTGGGCCGCCGCAAAGCCAGCCGTACCCGCCCAGTCGCGGCGCGCGGCCAGCAGTTGCTGGCGCAGGCCGGGGCGATCAAGAACTTGAGACATGGTGGCCGTGGTGTGGTGGCGTAGCTTGGTGGGGCATGGTATCGGCGCAATGCTGCTGGGGCTGGGCCTCGTCCTGCCTGTGCTGGCGGCGCCGGCCGCCCCCGAGCTCGTCGTCCAGGCCCGCGACGCCTGGAAGTCCACCGACAAGAAGCGCCGCGCCGAGCTGCCGCGCCTGGCCACCGCAGCGCGCCTGCAGGCCGACCCGCTGGCGCCCTGGGTC
>CALMQC010000586.1 GCA_937871895.1 uncultured Roseateles sp.
GCCGATTGGCTGCTGCTGCAGGACGGTACCGACACACCGCGCCGCGTCCAAGTCCGCAGCGCCGCCGGCCCGCGCGAGCTGATGATCCAGCCCCGCTACACCAGCAACAACCAGCTCAGCCTGCAGCAGCTGTGCGAGGCCGGCTATGGCCTTGCGATGCTGGGCGACGAAGACGTGGCCGAGGCCGTGGCGGCCGGCCGCCTGCTCAAGCTACAAACCGACTTCGACCTGCCCGAGCTGCCCATCTGGGCGCTGGCGCCGCAGCGCGACACCCAGCCCGCCAAGGTGCGGCACGCCGTGGCGGCGCTCAAGAGCTACCTCAATGGGGCGGGGGCATGAGCACGCGGCAGCAGGGCGTGGTCAGCCAGTGGGATGCCGACAAGGGCTATGGCTTCATCACCGTGGCCGCCACGAGCGAGCGCCTCTTTGCCCACGCCCGCGCCTTTGGCCTGCGGCCGCACCGGCCCTATGTGGGCGAGGCAGTGAGCTTCGAGATTGGGCTGGACGGCCAAGGCAAGCGCCGGGCGCAGAAGGTGCGCGGCACGGCGCCGCCGCCTGCTCCCCAGCCCGCGCCTGGGGTCAGGTCTCCTGGCCGGCGCGACTCCAGCCGCATCTTGCTGCTGATCCCGCTCTTCGCCGCCTGGGTGCTCGCGACTGAGCTGGTCTGGGGCCTGCCGCGCTGGCTGTGGGGCGCCTACTCGGCCATGAGCCTGGCCACCTTCATCGTCTACTGGGGCGACAAGCGTGCCGCCCAGCGCGGCAGTTGGCGTGTGGCCGAGGGCACGCTGCATGCGCTGGCGCTGTTCGGCGGCTGGCCCGGCGCGCTGCTCGGGCAAGAGTTGCTGCGGCACAAGAGCGCCAAGGCGCGCTTCCGCCGCTGGTTCTGGGCCACGGTGCTGTTGAACGTGCTGGCCTTCGCCGCGCTGTTCACGCCGTGGCTGAAAAGCTGAGGCGGCCCAGCCCCTCCATCACGAGCTCGCCCGACGTGGCGCTGCCAAGGGGATGCAGCCCCGCCCACGCGCCCGTGGTCACGACGCTGCCTGCCTTGAGCACCCGACCCTCGCGCGTGGCGTGGCGCAGCCAGTGGGGCACGACGGCGGCCGGGTCGGCCAACGAGTGACCGCCCAAGCAGGCGATCTCGGGCTGGCCTTCCAGGGTCAAGCGCCAGGGTACGCGCGCCCAGTCGAGCGGCCGGTAAGGCAGCCACTCGCCCAGCAGCAGGCCGGCGTTGGACTGGTGGTCGGCAAAGCGCAGCAGCTCGGGCGCGGCCAGGCCTTCCTCCCAGCGCGACGCGATCAACTCGACGGCCACGCACATCGCGTCGATGAGGCCGTCCGTCTCGCCCTGCGCCTCGGCCGGGCCCACGTCGCGCGCCAGGCGCAGCGCCACTTCGACCTCGACGCCGAGCAGATGCTGGCCGGCGATGAGGTTGACCGGCGAATGGCCGTACGGCCCCTCGCGCCGCGCGGCGCCCGACTTCCAGCGGTCCATCGGCCAGCCCAAAGCCGCCGCGACGCCGTCTTGCACCGCATAGGCTTCGGCTTGGCTTTGCACGGCGTGTTGCCAGTCGGCCGCGCGCAGGCGCGTGCCCTGCCGGTGGCAGCGTGTAAGGGCGGTGATCAGAGCGTCAACCAAAGCGGAAGCTCGAAGTTGTGATCGCGCCAAACAGCTCGCTCTCACGGTAGTTGCAAACGCCAGCCTCGCCCTCCGCCGCGCCAGCCGCCACCATCAAGGGCAGCAGGTGCTCCTCACGTGGGTGCGCGATGCGCGCTGCGGGCGCTTGAGCCCAGGCCATCAGCCG
>CALMQC010000587.1 GCA_937871895.1 uncultured Roseateles sp.
GCGTAGCCGTCTTCCCACTCGTAGTTGTCGATGAAGGACCAGAGGAAGTAGCCGTCGATGGGCACGCCGTCGGAGATGGCGCGGTGCACTTCACGCAGGTGGTTGCGCACGTAGTCGCGGCGGTGCAGGTCGATGACCTCGCCGTTTTCAACGGGCTCAACGTCGTAGCCGCAGCCGTTCTCGGTGATGTAGATGGACTTGTGCTCGTAGAGCTCCTGGCACATGCGCGGGGCCCAGTAGATGGCCTGCGGGATCATGTTCAGCCAGACGCTGTCGGCACGCGGGTAGTTGGCGGGCAGCTTCAGCGCCTCGTAGCCACGCGGGAAGGCCGCGCCCGACGCCGCGCGGATGTAGGTGGCGGTGTAGATGTTGAGGCCGAGGAAGTCGGTCGGCTGGCTGATGAGGTCGAAGTCGCCGGCCTCCCAGGCCGGGGCGTTGGCGCCCTCGCGCTGGAGGTAGTACTCGGAGTAGCCCTTGCCGTGGATGGCGCCGAGGATGTGCGCGTTCTTGTCGCTGAACCAGGCCTTGGCGGCGGCGATGTCGGCCGGCGTTTCGGTGACGGGCACGGCCACGTCGCAGTTGTCCGTCAGGCCGACGCGCGCGCCCGGGCCGCCGTGGGCACGCACCGCGGCCACACCATGGCCATGGCACAGCAGGGCCACGTGGTAGGTCTGGTTGACGACGGCGTCAGACTCCTTGCGGCCCGGGGCCTTGGTGCCCGTGCCGTAGCCCAGCACCGTGAAGCAGCGGATCTCGTTGAGCGTGATCCAGTTCTTCACCACGCCCGAGAAGGCCTTGACGATGGTGTCGGCGTAGATGCGGAAGGCATCGGCCGTGGCGCGGCTGGTCCAGCCGCCTTTCTCTTCGAGGGCCTGGGGCAGGTCCCAGTGGAACATCGTGACCCAGGGCGTGATGCCGTGCTTGGCCATGCTGGCGAAGAGGCGGTGATAGAAGTCGAGGCCGGCCTGGTTGAGCTGGTCGTCGCCCTTGGGGTAGATGCGCGGCCAGGCGATGGAGAGGCGGTAGTGCTTGACGCCCAGCGAGGCCATCAAGGCGAAGTCTTCGTCGAAGCGGTTGTAGTGGTCGCAGGCGACGTCGAGGTTGTCGCCGCCCACCACCTTGCCGGGGATGCGCGCGAAGTGGTCCCAGACCGACTCGCCCTTGCCGTCGGCAAAGGCCGCACCTTCGATTTGGGCCGACGCGGCGGCCACCCCGAACACGAAGGTTTCGGGGAATTTGCTGGAGTAGGTAAACGTTGTCATTTTCTGGGTGACCGACAGGCGTCTTAGCGGTTCAGGTGGGGGAGGAGAGCTTCCGCCCAGAGGCGGTAGCCAGCTTCGCTCAGATGCAGGAGGTCGGGGAAGACGTCTCGGGAGAGGCTGCCATCCGGCCGCATCAGGCGGGCGTTGATGTTAAGCACTTCCACGGAATTTGCATCAGTGAGACCCGCAATCAAGGTGTTGATGGCCTCATTTCGGCGCCGCTGGTGGCTGCTGGGTAGCTCGTCGCGCGGAAAAATGCTCAAAACCAGGATGCGGGCGCCCGGCAGGCGCTGGCGCAGCTCCTGGACGATGGCGCGGATGCCGGCGGCCGTGCTTTCTGGCTCGTCCTGGCGGTCGCCGGTGTTGTTGGTGCCGATGTGCAGGACCACGGTCTTGGGCGAGAGGCCGTCCACCTCGCCATGCTGAAGGCGCCACAGCACGTTCTCGGTCTTGTCGCCGCCAAAGCCCAGGGCCAGGCCGCCGCGCGGCGCAAAGACCTCGTCCCAGACCTTGCGGCCGTCCTTCTCCCAGCCCTCGGTGATGGAGTCGCCGATGAAGACGAGGTCGATCTTCTCGCCCTTGGCCAGGCGCTCGCGCACCTCCGCGAGCTTGGCTTCGTGGCGCGGCATCCACCAGTCGAGTGACCAGACCTGGTTCAAGGGGCTGGGGGTGACGGCGACGGTGCGCGGGTCGGGGCAGGCGGCCGTGCCCTTGCCATCGCGCCGGAAGCGGATATTCGCCACCGCGACCTCGGCCGTGCCGCTGCCCTCCAGCACAAAGGGCTGGGTGCCCCGGCTGAAGTTGTCCTTGGGGCGCGCAAAGCAGCGCATCGAGAAGGCCAGGTGCTGCCAGCCCTGGCCTTGCAGCGCGCGCGAGGGCAGCACGTAGTTGACCTTGCGGTAGCAGTCGGTGCCGCAGCCGATGGCGACGCTGAAGCCGCCTTTGCTGGCTTCGGTGACCTTGACGTCGAACTCCAGCGTGCCGTTGAGGAAAGGACGCAGGTCGGCCGTGCCCTTGGGGTGGGTGGACTCCAGGCGCAGAGCGGCGTACCAGGCTTGTTGCCAGCGCAGAGTGATGGCATCGCCGTCTTTGTCCTTGGTGCTGCGCTCGGCCTCGACGCGACTGTCGGGCACCCTGGCCTGGTCGGGCTTGGGCACGGTCACCGGCTCGTCGCGCAGCTCGATCTTGGATTCAAAGTCAGCGACCACGAAGCGCAGCCCCGCGCCGCCTTGCTGCCCCATCCAGTCGAGCGGCTTGGGCGTGGCGAGATTCAAGTTCAGGTTCAGGGCGCTGCAGGGCGCCACGCTCAATGCCAGCAGCAGGGGCAGGACACGGCGGCTCATCGGGGGGACTCCAGGGTGGACGACAAACGCCGACTCTGCCCGGCCGCGAGCGGAACCACCACAGCACGATCCCGGTATCGGACCCGCAATGGCTGGGTCACGGTCGCGTGCAGCTGCACTTGGGTCAGGCGGCCGTCCTGCCAGGCAAGGTCCACGATGACGCCGCCGCGCGCTCGCAACCCCCGCACGCTGCCCGTGCTCCAGGCGCTGGGCAGGGCGGGCAGGAGCAGCAGCTCACCGTCGTGCGACTGCAGCAGCATCTCGGCCACGGCGGCCGTGTAGCCAAAGTTGCCGTCGATCTGGAAGGGCGGGTGGGCGTCGAAGAGATTGGGGTAGGTGCCGCCGTGGTTGTTGGCCTCAGACCCAGACCCTGATTGTTCTGCGGCACGGGCGCCGGGGGTGGCCAGCAAGCCGCGCAGCATGCGGTAGGCACGGTCGCCGTCCTGCAGCCGGGCCCAGAGGGCCATCTTCCAGGCCATGCTCCAGCCGGTGCCGGCATCGCCCCGGGCTTCCAGGCTCCGGCGCGCGGCGGCAGCCAGCTCGGGCGTGCGCGTGGGCGAGATCTGCCGGCCGGGGTAGACGGCAAACAGGTGCGAGACGTGGCGGTGGGTGTCCTGCGGGGTGTCGAGCACCGGGTCGTCGGTCTTTTCGTTCAGCCACTCCAGCAATTGCCCCCAGCGGCCAATGCGCGGGCCGGCCAGGCGGTCACGCAGACCCTGGGCGGTGCGCTCGAAAGTCTTGTCACCCTGCACCTGGGCCGCGCGCGCCGTGGCGTCGAACAGCTCCCACAGGATCTGTTGGTCGTAGCTGACGCCATCTTCCACGGGGCCGTGCTCGGGCGACCAACCGCCCGGGGCGATCAGTCGTCCATCGGGCAGGGGCCGCAGTTGGTCCTCCCAGAACTGCGCAGCCTCCTTCAGCACCGGGTAGGCCGTGTCGCGCAAGAAGCGGCGGTCCTGCGTGAAGGCGTAGTGCTCCCAGAAGTGCAGCGCGTACCAGGCGTTGCCCGTCTTGTTCCAGAGGTAGCCCATGGCCCCGAAGGGGTTGGACTCGGTGCGCACCGTCCAGCCCCGCGCCGGCTGGCCGGCGGGCGAGAGGAAGGTCTCGAAGGGTGGCTGGAAGGCGTTGTCCCAGGGCGCAATCTCGGCCGGACGCGGGGCACCGCTTTGCGCCAGCGCAGCCCGCTCTGCCACCACGCGGCGCCACTCGGGCGCGAGGCTTTGCACGAAGCGGTGGAAGGGCCGCGCGAGCTCGGCCAGGTGGCTCACCTCGGCCGGCCAGTAGTTCATCTGGACGTTGATGTTGGTGTGATAGTCCGCGTTCCAGGGCGGGGTCTTGCTCTGGTTCCAGAGGCCTTGCAAGTTGGCTGGCAACGCGTTGCGCGAGCTGGCGATCAGCAGGTAGCGGCCGAACTGGAAGTGCAGCGCTTCGAGCTCGGGGTCGGCACCGTCGCGGGTGTAGGTGGCCAGGCGCTCGTCAGTGGGCAGAGCGCGGCGGTCAGGGCTGCTGCTGCCGAGGTCGATGGACAGGCGCTGGAACAGGGCCTGGTAGTCCTTGAGGTGCTGGGGCCAAAGCTGCTGGGGCTGCTTCGCGCCAGCATCGACCTGGCGGGCCACGCGCAGCAGCGGGTCGTCCTTGCTGCGGAAGGCCTGGGTCGCGTCGGCGACGTAGTTGGTGCCTGCACCGAGCAGCAACGTGAGGCTGTCGCAGCCTTCAAACGCTAGCGCATCGCCCGCCGCCCTGAGGCTGCAGCCCTGGGGCAGCACGCGCAGCTGGGCGGCGTAGCGCAGCGCCGGTGTCTCGGGCCGAGGCTGGGGCAGGGCGCCAACGGCCGTGATGCGGTCGCCTTGCGCGGTGAGGCGCGCGCCGTGAGCATCGGCGAGGCGCAGGCGGCCGCTGTACTGGCCCGGGCGGCTGGCCGAGAGGCGCAGCACGATCAGCTCGGCCGGGTGGCTGGCAAAGGCCTCGCGCTCGAAGCGCGTGTCGCCGACCTGGTAGCTCACGACGTGGCGCGCTTCGTCGAGGCGCAGCTCGCGGCGGTAGGCGCTGAAGCCTTCTTGCCCGTCGAGCTCAATCAGCACGTCGCCAAACGGCTGGTAGGCGCCCATGACCTCGCGGTCGCCGGTCCAGAGCGTGATGTCGTTGAACTGCACCCGCTCGCGCGCCACCTGGCCAAACAGCATGGCCCCGATGCGGCCATTGCCGATGGGCAGGGCCTCGCGCTCCCAACCGGCGTCGGTCAGCGGTGCGGGCTGCGCGTAGTGCAGGCGCAGGTCACCCGCCGCCAGGCAAGGCGTTGCCGCCCACCCGACTGCGGCGAGCACGAAGGCACAGACGCGGTTCACGACAACTACTTCGGCAGTCGGCCCATCGTGACCTTGAGCACCAGCGGCTCGTCCATCAGGTTGAGGCCCCAGTCCACCTGGTCGCCGTTCCAGACGCGTTCCATCTCCCAGCGGCCATCGGGCAGGAAGCGGCCTTGCTCCACGCGCAATTGCATGCCGGCGAGTCCCTCGCGCGGCTTGAGGCGCACGCGAGTGTTCTGGCCGATGACGAGGAACTGGTCGGGCGCGATCTCGGCGATGGCGACGCCGCCGCGCGGCTGGTCGTTGTGCGGGCGCTTGTCGAGGCCGGTCCAGCTCTCTTCGCCAAACATCCACTGGCGGTAGCTCAGCTCGGCCACCCAGTCGCCCATCTCGATCTTCTGCAGCGCGCGGTCGTCGGGCTCGGCGGCGCCCCAGGTCTTGCCGGCAAAGGCCCAGGCGGCCCATTGGCGCTGGATGGGCGCGAAGACCTTGAACACCTTGCCGAAGGGCGCCACCATGCTGGCATCGGTGGCCTGCGAGCCGAGCGGGTAGTTGTAGTACGGGAAGTAGTCGAGCCCAAAGGGCGTGACGCCGATGGAGCCGGCGCCGAGCACCGCATAGAGGTAGCGCGCGTACTGCGCACCATTGCCGATCTCGGGCACCCACAGCGCGTTGTCGGCGCGCTTGTAGAGCCGAATGTTGGCCGCCACCTGCTTGGACTCGGCGTTGTAGATGTCGGGCGCGGCGATGTCGATCGTCGGCGCGGCGGCCTTGTAGATGTCGATCACGTCGTAGTGCGGGCCACCGCTGGCGAAGTTGTTCTTCCAGGGCGCGAGCGGCTCGATGGGGTTGCGCAGGGCGTCGTTGACGTACATGGGCAGGTCGTAGACGGCACGGCCGGCCTTGGCCACTTGCTCGATGTAGCTGGCGATGGCCCAGGTGTGGAAGTACTCGTCGGCGTAGTCGCCATAGACGGCCTTCCAGTTGCCAGTCGCAGCACCCGGCACAGGCGCCTTTTGGCGCGCCAGCACAGCGGCCGGCACAGGCTGCTCGAAGGCGGCCTGCGCACGGGCGCCGAAGTCACGCACGAAGCCATAGGTGCCGACCTCGTTCTCGACCTGCACCATCAGTACCGTGTGCTTGTCGCCGTCGATCTTCTTGAGGTGCTTCATCAGCTCGACGAAGGCGCGGCGGTCGGACTTGAGCGTCTCCTCGCCGAAGGGGCTGAGGCAGTAGGTAGGCTTGCCGTCCTTGTCGAGCATGGGCGGGAAGCGCTTGGGGTTCAGCCGCACCCAGGCCGGCGTGTAGGACGGGCCGGTGTTCTTCCAGGTGCCGAACCACAGCAGCACGACGCGCTTGTTCTGCTCGCGCGCCTCGCGCAGCAGGACGTCGAGGAAGCTGAAATCGAAGCGGCCCTCTTCGGGCTCAATCTGTTCCCACGCGACGGGCATCAACACGGTGTTGGCATGCGCGTCCTTCAGCGCCGACCACACCTGCGGCAGCGCGCGCGGGTAGTTGCTGGAGTTGTGCGCCTGGCCGCCGAGGATCAGGAAGGGCTTGCCGTCCACCAGCAGG
>CALMQC010000588.1 GCA_937871895.1 uncultured Roseateles sp.
GGTGACGCTGGACCGCGACGAGGGCCTGCGCGAAGGCACGACCGTCGAGGCGGTCGCGAAGATCAAGCCGGCGCAGCCGGGCGGCACGGTCGCCGCCGGCAATGCCAGCCAGTTCTCGGACGGCGCCGGGGCCTGCGTGGTGGCGAGCGAGGCCTATGCGGCACGGCGCGGCCTGCAACCGCTGGGTCGCTTCCTGGGCTTTGCGGTGGCGGGCTGCGAGCCGGATGAAATGGGCATCGGCCCCGTCTACGCCGTGCCCAAGGTGCTGAAGCGCCTGGGCCTGAGCGTGCAGGACATCGACCTCTGGGAGCTGAACGAAGCCTTCGCCGTGCAGGTGCTGTACTGCGTGGACCAGCTCGGCATCCCGATGGAGAGGCTCAACGTCAACGGCGGCGCGATCGCGCTGGGCCACCCCTATGGCGTCTCGGGCCAGAGGCTGACCGGGCACGCCTTGATCGAGGGCCGGCGCCGGCGCGCCAAACGCGTTTGCATCACCATGTGCATTGGCGGCGGCATGGGCGCGGCCGGGGTGTTTGAAGTGCTGTGATGCGCGAGCAGCTGGACTTCCTGCTGTTCGACTGGCTGAAGGTCGAGACCCTTTGCGCGCGGCCGCGCTTTGCCGAGCATTCGCGCGAGACCTTCACGGCCGTGCTCGACACCTGCGAGCGCATGGCCCGCGAGCGCTTTGCGCCGCTGAACCGCGTGGTCGATGCCCAGGAGCCGCAGTTCGATGGCCAGCAGGTGCGCTTGCCAGAGGGCGTGGGCGCAGCACTGGCGGCCTATGTCGAGTCCGGCATGCTGGCCGCTGCGCAAGACATGGATGCCGGCGGCATGCAGCTGCCCTGCACCGTCGAGATGGCGGGCAATGCCTTCTTCAGCAAGGCCAGCGTGGGGCTGTCGGCCTACGCCATGCTCACCTCGGGCAATGCCAATCTGCTGATGGCCCATGGCACGCCGCGCCAGCGCGAGGTGTTTGCGCGGCGCGAGCTGGCGGGCGAGTGGTTTGGCACCATGTGCCTCTCGGAGCCGCAGGCCGGCTCGTCGCTGTCCGACATCACCACCCGCGCCGAGCTGGAGGCCGAGGCTGACCCGCTCGGCCCCCGCTACCGGCTGCGCGGCCACAAGATGTGGATCTCGGGCGGCGAACATGAGTTGACGCCCAACATCGTCCACCTGGTGTTGGCCAAGATCCCGGGCCCCGACGGCAAGCTCGTGCCGGGCACGCGCGGCATCTCGCTCTTCATCGTGCCCAAGTGGCGGGTCGATGCGCAAGGCCAGCTCACCGGCGAGCGCAATGACGTGCAACTGGCCGGCCTCAACCACAAGCTGGGGTATCGGGGCACCACTAACTGTCTGCTCAACTTTGGCGAGCGCGCGGGCGCGGTGGGCTACCTCGTCGGCCAGCCGGGCGAGGGTCTCAAGTGCATGTTCCACATGATGAACGAGGCGCGCATTGGCGTGGGCACAGGCGCGGTGATGCTGGGCATGGCCGGGTATGAGGCCAGCCTTGAGTACGCCCGCCAGCGCCCGCAGGGCCGCGCGATGGGCCCGGCCGGCAAGGACGCTGCCGCGCCCCAGATCCCCATCATTGAGCATGCCGATGTGCGGCGCATGCTGCTGGCCCAGAAGAGCTATGTCGAAGGCGGCCTGGCGCTGGAGCTCTACTGCGCGCGCCTGGTGGATGAGCTGCACACCGGCGATGCCGCTGCGGCGCAGGCCCTGCTTGACGTGCTCATCCCCATCGCCAAGAGCTGGCCCAGCGAGTGGTGCCTGGAGGCCAATTCGCTGGC
>CALMQC010000589.1 GCA_937871895.1 uncultured Roseateles sp.
GGCTGAAGTAGTTGAGGGCGAGTTCCAGACTGTCATGCTGGCCGCGAAGGGTGTCCGGCTTGAGCAGGGATCCGCTCAGAGCATCTACGTTGCCGGGGACATCTACCGTGATCCGGTTGAGCGGGAAAGGGAAGCGTCATTGGCAAACAAACCGTCGGGTCGCACAAGGCTGAGAGCGCTTCGAGCTAGGCTGCCCGAAAAGTAGCCACCGGCCGCCTGGGCTGCAGATTTGCGTATGGAGGGTCACGATCCGCGCTTGAATCTGGCCGACCACCAAATAGCGGGTTGCGCGGGAGGCGCGACCCATCCCACGGGTGCCTCAATCGAGGGCCCGATCCAGATGCGTGTACCCCCCATCCACCACCACCCACTGCCCGGTGGTGTGGCTGCTGCGGCTTGAGAGCAGGAAGACCACGCTGCTGGCGATTTCGTCGGGGGTGGTCATGCGTTGGCCGAGGGGGATGCGCTGTTCGATCTTGGATCGCTCTGCCGCCGGGTCGGGGAAGCTGGTGAGCCACTGGGCGTAGAGCGGGGTCATGACCTCGGCGGGGATGACGGCGTTGACGCGGATGCCGTCGTGGCGCAGGGCGGCGGCCCATTCGCGCGTCAAGGCGAGCAGGGCGCCTTTGGAGGCGGTGTAGCCGCTTGTTCTCCCTTGCCCAGTCAGTGAGGTCTTTGAGCCGATGTTGACGATGGCGCCGCGCGAGGCTTTGAGATGCGGCTCGCAGAGGTGGGCCAGCAGGTAGGCGTGGATGAGATTGGCCTCCAGCGAGGCACGGAAGCCGGCCATGCCGGCATCGAGGCCCACGTTGTCGTTGACGCCCGCGTTGTTGACGAGGCCGTCGATGTGGCCGTGCTCGGCGGCGATGCGGGCCACGGCGGCGCGGCAGGCGGGCTCGTCTTGCAGCTCCAGCTCGATGTGGGCGCTGGCCTCAGGCGCGGTGCTGCCGCGGCCGAGGCTGATGGCGATGGCGCCCTCTTGCACAAGCTGGCGGCAGATGGCGGCGCCGATGCCGGAGCCGCCGCCGGTGACGAGGATGACGCGGCCTTGTAGACCCAGGTCCATGGTGATCAGCCTTTGTAGGTGTAGTGCGCGAGGGACTCGGGCTTCATCGTGATCGAGAAGCCGGGCGCGGTGGGCGGCATGTAGGCGGCGCCTTGGACGACGCAGGGGTCAACGAAGTGCTCGTGCAGGTGGTCGACGTACTCGATGACGCGGCCCTGGCGCGTGCCGGCGATGCAGAGGTAGTCGATCATCGAGAGGTGTTGCACGTACTCGCACAGGCCCACGCCGCCGGCATGGGGGCAGACGGGCAGGCCGTATTTGGCGGCCATCAGCATCACGGCCAGGATCTCGTTGACGCCGCCGAGGCGGCAGCTGTCGATCTGCACCACGTCGATGGCGCCGCGCATGATGAACTGCTTGAAGAGGATGCGGTTCTGGCACATCTCGCCGGTGGCCACCTTCATCGGCAGCACGGCCTTGCGGATGGCGAGGTGGCCCTCGACGTCGTCGGGGCTGGTGGGCTCCTCGATGAACCAGGGTTTGGCAAACGCGAGGTCGTGCAGCCAATCGATGGCCTCGGGCACGTCCCAGACCTGGTTGGCGTCGATCATCAAGAAGCGGTCGGGCCCCAGCACCTCGCGGGCGATGCGCAGCCGCCGGATGTCGTCCGCGCGGTCACGGCCCACTTTGAGCTTGACGTGGTTGAAGCCGGCATCGACGGCCTCCTGGCACAGGCGGCGCAGCTTGTCGTCCGGGTAGCCGAGCCAGCCGGCCGAGGTGGTGTAGCAGGGGTAGCCCTCGCGTTGCAGCGTGGCCAGGCGCTCGGCCTTGCCCTCCGCGGCGCGGGTGAAGACGGACAGCGCCTCCTGCGGCGTGACGCAGTCGGTGAGGTAGCGGAAGTCGATGCAGCGCACCAGCTCCTCGGGGCTCATGTCGGCCACTAGGCGCCACACGGGCTTGCCCACGGCCTTGGCCCAGAGGTCCCACACGGCGTTGACCACGGCGCCAGTGGCGAGGTGGATGGCGCCTTTGTCGGGCCCGATCCAGCGCAGCTGGCTGTCCGACGTGACGTGGCGCCAGAAGCGGCCCATGTCGGCAGAGATCCAGTCCAGCTCCAGGCCGACGACGCGGCTGGCCAGTGCCTCGATGGCGGCGCAGCAGATGTCGTTGCCACGGCCGATGGTGAACGTCAGGCCGTGGCCTTCAAGGCCGGGTGCATCGGTGCCGAGGATGACGTAGGCCGCCGAGTAGTCGGGGTCGGGGTTCATCGCGTCCGAGCCGTCGAGGTGCTGGGACGTCGGGAAGCGCACGTCCAGCGTGCGCAGGGACGTGATCCGCGTCATGCCTGCACGGTGCGCTGCGTCTGCGTGCCCAGGCCCTCGATGCCGAGGCGGATCAATTGGCCGGCCTTGAGGTAGACAGGGGGCTTTTGGCCAAGGCCCACACCCGGGGGCGTGCCGGTGGAGATGACGTCGCCGGGCTGCAAGCTCATGAATTGGCTGAGGTAGCTGACGATCTGCGCCACGTTGAACACCATGGTGCGGGTGTTGCCGTTCTGGTAGCGGTGGCCGTCCACTTCGAGCCAGAGACTGAGGTTCTGCACGTCGCCCACTTCTTCGGCCGTGACGAGCCAGGGGCCCAGCGGGCCGAAGGTGTCGCAGCCCTTGCCCTTGTCCCACTGCGTGCCGCGCTCCAGCTGCCATTCGCGCTCGGAGACGTCGTTGACCACGCAGTAGCCAGCCACGTGCTTCAAGGCATCCGCCTCGCTGATGTCGCGGCCGCCTTCGCCGATGACGACGCCGAGCTCGACCTCCCAGTCCGTCTTGACCGAGCCGCGCGGGATCTCGATGTCATCGTCGGGGCCGTTGATGGCGCTGGTCCATTTGGCGAAGACCACCGGCTCGGTTGGCACCGGCAGGCCGGACTCAGCGGCGTGGTCGGCGTAGTTGAGGCCGATGCAGATGAACTTGCCGACTTGGCCCACGCAGGGGCCGAGGCGCAGGTCCGCTTGCGGCGTGCCCGAGACAACGGGCAGGCTCTCCACATCGAGGGCGCGCAGGCGCGCGAGGCTGGCGGGGGTGAGGGCAGTGCCAGAGAGGTCCGTGATGTGTTCGGACAGGTCGCGCACGCGGCCTGCAGCGTCGAGCAGGCCGGGGCGTTCCTGGCCCTTGAGGCCGTAGCGGAGGAGTTTCATGTCGGGGGTCCTGAGGTGAGGTTTAGATCGTGACGCCGCCATCCACCAGCAGCGCTTGGCCGGTGATGAGGCGGGCGTTGTCGGAAAGCAGGAAGACGACCATGGGCGCAATATCGTCCACGCTGGCGAGGCGGCCCATGGGCTGGCGGGCGATGAAGTCGCGCTCGGCCTGGGCGGGGTCTGGCGCGGCGTTGATGCGCTGGCGCAGCGAGGGCGTGTCCACGGTGCCGGGGCATAGGGCATTGCAGCGCAGCCCCTGCTTCACAAAGTCGGCCGCCACGGCCTTGGTCAGGCCAATGACGGCGGCCTTGGTGGTGCCGTAGGCGAAGCGGTTGGGGAAGCCCTTGATCGACCCGGCCATGGAGGCCATGTTGACGACCGAGGCCGAGTTGCCGGTGCGCGCAGCCTCGGCCAGCATGCCCGGCAGGCAGGCGCGCAGCAGGCGCCACATGCTCTTGACGTTGAGGTCCATGCTGAAGTCCCAGGCCGCTTCGTCACAGTCCAGCACGGTGCCGTTGTGGACAAAGCCGGCGCAGTTGAAGAGCCCGTGCAGCGGCGGCAGCGTGGCGGCCAGGGCCTGCACAGCGGCGGTGTCGCGCACGTCCAGCACGGCGGTGCGCAGGCGCTCGGGGTGGGGGGTCTCGGCGGCCAGCGTGGCCAGGCCTTCGGGCTGGATGTCGGTGGCGATCACGCTCGCCCCAGCAGCCAGGCAAGCCAGCGCGCTGGCGCGGCCCATGCCCTGGGCGGCGGCGGTGATGAGGATGGTCTTGCCGACAAGGGTGGCGGGTGGGGGCGTGGCGGAGGCAGTCACAGTCGCGGGAGGGTGACGGTTGAAGGCGGTTTGGTCAGGCCAGTTTACGCAATTTCGTGGATTGGCCTGACCATTCTGGCGGTGCCGGCTGGCCTACCTAGAATTGGTCAGGCCAAATACAGCCAGACCGACAAGGCGCCGACGATGACCGAACCGACCCGAGCCACTGAACGAGCCGCCGACAAAGCCCCCGGCTCGCGCCGGCTCTACCAGCAGATTGCCGACCGGCTGCGCGAGCTGATCCGCCAGGGGCAGTTTGGCGTCGGTAGCCGCCTGCCGCCTGAGCGGGAGCTGGCACTGCAGCTCGGCGTGTCGCGGCCTTCGGTGCGCGAGGCCTTGATTGCGCTGGAGATTGCCGGCTGCGTCGAGGTGCGCATGGGCGCGGGCATCTATGTGCGCGAGGCGGCGGTCTCTGGCGCCGATAGCGCGGCCACGCCGGGCCTGGGCGACAGCCCGATGGAACTGATGCAGGCCCGCGCCATGCTCGAAGGCAGCTTGATGGCCCCTGCCTGCGTGCGCGCCAGCCCCGAGGGCCTGCGCCCCGTGCGCGAGGCCATCGACGAGATGCGCCAGGCCATGCAAGCCGGCCGCAGCGCGCTCGACGCCGACCGGCGTTTCCACCTCGCCATCGCCGCCCTGGCCGGCAACTCGGTGCTGGAGCGGCTGGTGGCCGAACTCTTTGACGGCCGCTACAGCCCCATCGCCCTGCAACTCAGCGCCCAAACCGACACCCGCCAGAACTGGCAAGACGCCCTGCGTGAGCACGAGCGCATCCTGCAAGCGCTGGAAGCGCGCGACGCGTTGGCGGCCCAGGTGGCGATGCAGCACCACCTGCTGTCGGCGCATGAGCGCTGGGCGGGGAATCAGCTCAGCGACTGAGTTCGGACGCCACGGCGGCGATCAGGGCAGCGGAATCGCCTCCACCATCGCCCGCACCTGCTCCACCGCACCGCGCCCGGCACCGGGCCGTGGATGCAGCCGGTGCGCAATCACCTGAGGCAGGATGGCCTGGACGTCGTCGGGGCTGACGTAGTCGCGTTCGTTCAGCAGCGCATGGGCACGTGCGGCGCGCAGCACGGCGAGGCCGGCGCGGGGGGAGAGGCCTTGGACGAACCATTGGCCGGAGCGGGTGGCGTCGATCAAGAGCTGCAGGTAGT
>CALMQC010000590.1 GCA_937871895.1 uncultured Roseateles sp.
CTGCCCGCCAGCTGCGTGACCGCCTCGCCGAGGCGCTGCGCCGCGCCTGCCTGCAAGGCGAGGGCGGCGAGGTCGTGCAGTTCAGCGCGCGCTTTGGCCTGGTGTGCCGGCCGGCGCGTGAGTTCCAGGACCTGGACCGCCTGCTGCGCGAGGCCGAGGCCACCTTGCAGGACGCGCCCAGCGCCGCCGCTGACCGCAGCGCCAACTGAGCGAGCCGCACAGGTCTGCTGACATAGCACGTCAGCAGCAAGCCCCCAGTAATCGCTGTGGGTACTTCTGCAATGGCTAGAGTCCGGCGCTTGATTTCGGAGTGCTCCTCATGCGACTGCGCCTGCTGCCCATCCCCTTCGTCCTGATCCTGGCCGCCTGTGGCCAACAAACCGGAGGGCCGGGCGGCGCTGGCGGGCCGCCGCCGGTGTCCGTGGCGCCGGCCGTGCAGCGTGAGGTGCAGGCCACCGAGTCCTTCGTCGCCCGGCTGGAGGCGCCTGACACCGTGGACGTGCGCGCCCGCGTGGCCGGCACCGTGGAGGCGGTGCGCTTCAAGGAGGGCCAGGTCGTGCGCAAGGGCGAGCCGCTCTTCCAACTGGACGCGCGCGCTTTCCGCGCCGAGGTGGCCCGCGCCGAAGCCCAGGTATCCGCACTCAAGACCCAGTCGGATCTGACCCGCAGTGAGCTGGCCCGTGCTGAGAAGCTGGTGGCCTCGCAGGCCGTCAGTGCCCAGGAGGTGGACCAGCTACGTGCCGCCGCCCGCCAAGCCGAGGCCCAGCTGCGCGCGGCCGAGTCTGGCCTTGTGCAGGCCAAGCTCAATGTCGAGTACGCCAGCATCACCGCGCCCGTCACCGGCCGCACCTCGCGCGCCAACGCCACGGTGGGCAACCTGGTTGGCGTGGGTGAGCCGGTGCTGACGACCCTGGTGTCGAGCGACCGCGTCTACGCTTACTTCGATGTCAGCGAGCGCACCTATTTGCAGTCGCTTCAGAAAGCCAAGGGCGGCGTGCCTGTGAGGCTCGGGCTCGACAACGAGACCGGCTACCCCCACACCGGCAAGCTGGACTTCGTCGACAACCGCTTGAGCCCCGCCACCGGCACCATCCGCGCCCGCGCGGTGTTCGACAACCGCGAGGGCCGCTTCACGCCCGGGCTCTCGGCCCGGCTGCTGCTGGCGAGTACCGAGCGCGCGCCGGCCGTCTTGATCAGCGAGCGCGCCATCACGACCGACCAGACCCGCAAGATCGTGCTCGTCGTCGGTGCCAACAACATCGTGCAGCCGCGTGAGATCAAGCCCGGCGCGCTGATCGACGGCCTGCGCGTCGTCGAGGGCCTCAGGGCCGGCGAGCTGGTCATCGTCGATGGCCTGCAGCGCGCCAACCCGGGCGCCCCGGTCACGCCCCAGGTGCTGAAGACGGACGAGGCCGGGCACCCGTTGCCTGCGGCTCCGGCCCCGGCCGCCTCGAAGTAAGCGAGGCGCACGCACATGGACATCTCCCGCTTCTTCATCGACCGACCGCGCTTCGCGACGGTGCTGTCGCTTTTCATCTTCCTGCTGGGCCTGCTGGCCATTCCCAACCTGCCGGTGTCCGAGTACCCCGAGGTCGCGCCGCCGCGCATCGTGGTCACGGCGCAGTACCCCGGCGCCAACCCGCGCGTGATCTCCGAGACCGTGGCCACGCCGCTGGAGGAGCAGATCAACGGGCTGGAAAACGTCCTCTACTTTGAAAGCCAGGCCACCGGCGACGGGGTGATGGCGCTGACGGTGACCTTCAAGGTCGGCACGCACCCTGAGGCCGCCGAGACGGCGGTGCAGAACCGCATCAACCGCGCGCTGCCACGCCTGCCCGACATCGTGCGGCAGATCGGCATCACGACCGAGAAGCAGTCCAGCAACCTCACCATGGTGGTCCACCTGCTGAGCCCGGACAACTCGCGCGATGCCCTCTACCTGCGCAACTACGGCCAGCTCAATGTGCGTGACGAGCTGCTGCGCGTGCCCGGCATGGGCAATGTGATGATGTTCGGCGCTGGTGACTACGCGATGCGCGTCTGGCTCGACCCGACCAAGCTCGCTGCGCGCGGGCTCACGGCGGCCGAGGTGGTGGCTGCCATTCGCGAGCAGAACGCCCAGGTCGCGGCCGGCGTGGTGGGCGCGTCGCCAGCCCCCAAGGGCACGGACCTGCAGCTTGCCATCAACACCCAAGGGCGCCTGGCTAGCGAGCAGGAGTTCGCCGACATCATCGTGCGCGCCGACACGCGCACCGGCGCCATGGTGCGCATCAAGGACGTCGGCCGTGTCGAGATCAGCGCCAACACCTATGCGCTGCGCAGCCTGCTCAACAACAAGGAGGCCGCCGCCATCGCCATCTTCCAGGCGCCGGGCTCCAACGCGCTGGCCATCTCCAAGCAGGTGCGCGAGACCATGGCGCGGCTCTCGCAGGACTTCCCGGCTGGCGTCAAGTACGACATCGTCTACGACCCCACCCGCTTCGTGCAGACCAGCATCGAGAAGGTGGTGTCGACGCTGGTCGAAGCCGTGCTGCTGGTGGTGCTGGTGGTGATCGTCTTCTTGCAGACCTGGCGCGCCTCGGTCATCCCGCTCTTGGCCGTGCCAGTGTCCATCGTCGGCACCTTTGCCGTACTGATGCTGCTGGGCTTCTCGATCAATACGCTGACGCTCTTTGGTCTCGTGCTGGCCATTGGCATCGTGGTGGACGACGCCATCGTGGTGGTCGAGAACGTCGAGCGCGGTATCGAAGACGGCCTGACGCCACGCGACGCGACGCTGCGCGCCATGCGCGAGGTCTCGGGCCCCATCATCGCCATCGCGCTGGTGCTCTCGGCCGTGTTCGTGCCGCTGACCTTGGTGCCCGGCCTCTCGGGCCAGTTCTACAAGCAGTTCGCGGCCACCATCACCATCAGCACGCTGATCTCGGCCTTCAACTCGCTGACGCTGTCGCCCGCGCTCGCCGCCATCCTGCTGCGCCCGCACGACGCCCCCAAGGACAAGCTCACGCGCGTGATGGACGCCGTCTTCGGCCGCTTCTTCCACGGCTTCAACCGCTTCTTCCACCGCCGCTCCGAGGCCTATGGACGCGGTGTCACCGGCATCCTGAAGCGCAAGTCGCTGGCTGTGGCGGTCTACGCGGTGCTGCTCGGGCTCACGGCCCTGCTGTTCACGCGCATCCCCACCGGCTTTGTGCCCGCGCCGGACAAGCAGTACCTGATCGGCGTGGCGCAGTTGCCGGCCGGTGCCAGCCTGGACCGCACGGAAGAAGTGATCCGCTCCATGAGCGAAATCGCGCTCAAGGTGCCAGGCATCAAGGACTCGGTGGCCTTTCCCGGCCTTTCGATCGCCGGCTTCTCGGCGGCCCCGAACGAAGGCATCGTCTTCTTCGGTCTCGACGACTTTGAGAACCGCACCAGCGCCGACAAGAGCAAGTTCGCCATCCTCGGCGCCGTCAATGGCGCCATCCAGCAGATTCAAGGCGCGCGCATGTTCGTCGTGCCGCCCCCGGCGGTGGACGGCCTCGGCGCGGCCGGCGGCTTCAAGCTGCAGGTGCAGGACCGCTCGGGCCAAGGCGAGCAGGCGCTCTACGGTGCCGTCTGGGGTCAGCTCGGCCAGCTCTACGCCAACCCGGCCAGCAGCATTGGCACGCCCTATTCGACCTACGACATCAACGTGCCCCAGCTGTTTGCCAACGTCGACCGCACGCGCGCCAAGCAGATGGGCGTGCCGCTGCGCGACATCTACGACACGCTGCAGATCAACCTCGGCTCGCTCTACGTCAACGACTTCAGCCGCTTCGGCAAGACCTACCAGGTCATCGTTCAGGCCGACGCGCCTTTCCGCGCGGACGCCAGCGCCATCACCGCGCTGAAGACGCGCAACGAAGCCGGCGCCATGGTGCCGCTGGGCGCGCTGATGCAGGTGGAACCCACCTTCGGGCCCACGCGCGTCACGCGCTACAACGGCTTCCCCTCGGCCGACATCAATGGCGCGCCCAAGCCCGGCTTCTCCAGCGGGCAGGCCGAGGCCGAGATGGAGCGCCTGCTCAAGGGCCTGCCGCGCGGCATGGGCTTTGAGTGGACCGACCTCACGCTGCAAGACCGCCTGACCCGCGAGGTCACGTTGCCCGGCGGCATCAAGCTGCCGCTGCTCGCGGCCGTGCTGGCCTTCTCGGTGGTGCTCGTGATCCTGGTGCTCGCCGCGCAGTACGAGAGCTGGAGCCTGCCGCTGGCCATCATCCTGATCGTGCCGATGTGCATCTTGTCGGCGCTTTTTGGCGTGTGGGTCTCGCACTTCCCGCCCTTCATGCAGGAGGGCGACCTCAACCTCTTCACCCAGGTCGCGCTCGTCGTGCTCGTGGGCCTGGCGTGCAAGAACGCGATCCTGATCGTCGAGTTCGCGAAGGAGCTGGAGGAGCATGGGCGCAGCGTGATGGACGCCGTCATCGAGGCCTGCCGCCTGCGGCTGCGCCCCATCCTGATGACGTCCATCGCCTTCTGTGCCGGCGTCATCCCGCTGATCCTCGGCAGCGGCGCCGGCAGCGAAATGCGCCGCGCCATGGGCATCGCCGTGTTCAGCGGCATGCTCGGCGTGACCCTGTTCGGCATCTTCCTGACGCCGGTGTTCTACGCGCTGCTGCGCAAGAGCACCGAGCAGCGCCGCCAGCGCGCCGCTGCCCTGCGCGCCCAGGTGGACGCCTCCGCCCACGCCTTCCACCCCGGTGTTGATGACCAGAAGGAGGGCCAGTGATGCTGACCCGTCTCACCACATTGGCAGCGGCTGCAGCCGCCGTCTTCCTCGCGGCCTGTGCCGCGCCCTCGCTGCCTGCTGGCCCGCAGGCCTTGGCGCCCCAAGCCTTCAGCGGGGCGGGCGCTGCGAACAGCGCTCAGGCGCTGTCCTTGGCCCAGGCCTTTGAAGGCAGCGCGCCGTTGCAGGCCCTCGTTGACGAAGTGCTCGCCAACAACCGCGACCTGCGCGCCGCTGCCGCCCGCGTGCGCCAGCAGCAACTGCTGGCCGAGGCTCGCGGCGCCGAGCGCCTGCCCCAGCTGGATGCCACGGCCGGCCCACAGCGCCAGCGCGCCCCCGCGCCGGCCGGCACCGTGGCCAATGGCAATCCCCACCCCGTGCGCCCGGGCGCGCCCT
>CALMQC010000591.1 GCA_937871895.1 uncultured Roseateles sp.
GATCCGAAGATGCGCGAGTTTCTGCACAGCATTTCGCCGCTGACCAACGCGCACAAGATCAAAAAGCCGCTGCTGGTGGTGCAAGGCAAGAACGACCCGCGCGTGCCCTACACCGAGGCCGAGCAGATCGTTGCCAAGGTGCGCGAATCAGGCACGCCAGTCTGGTACCTGCGCGCCGAGAACGAAGGCCACGGCTTTGTGCGCAAGGAGAACCAGGACTACCAGTTCCTGAGCACCATCCTCTTCTTGCAGCAAACGCTGCTGAAGTGAGCCGATGAAGTGAACTGAGAGCGGTCAGCCAACGAGGTTGGCCAGGGTCAGCAGCGCCAGCAGGCCCATCCACAGGATGACCGAGCGCCACACCAGGCCCACCACGCTTTGCAGGTGCCCGAGCTGGGGCGCAGCCCCGGCGGTTGAGCCTGCCGCTCCGATGGCATCAGGGTCAGCGCCGGCATCGAAGGTCTTGCTGCGATCGGGCGTCACCGTGGGTGCAGCGGCCCCGCCCAAGCGCAGGCCCAGCGCCCCGGCGGCCGAGGCCAGCAGGATGCCTTCGTTGGCCTGAGCCCAAAGCGCCGCATCTCGGCGCCAGCCATTGACGGCTTCCTCGAAGTTGCCGACCACCGCGAATCCGGTGGCGGTGAGGCGCGCCGGCACGTGATCGATCCAGCCGAAGGCCTGGCGCGACACGGCCAGCAACTGGACATTGGTCGGGGCGTCGAGCACGCGGCTCTTGAAGGCCCAGTAGCGGCTCGCAAACTCGGCCAGACGGTAGACGACCGCGCCCGCCGGCCCCAGGCCCAGCGTCGAGCAGACGACGAACCAGAAAAACACGCCGAACACATGGCGATGCGCGGCCAGCAGCGAATGCTCGATCACGTGACGGATCAGCTCCACGCGCGGCAGCTCGCTGGCGTCCAGGTGGCGCCACTGCGCCAGGTGCTGACGGGCGGTTTCGTCGTCGCCACGGTCCAGCGCGTCGCGGATGTCCGTGAAGTGGTGGCTGAATTGGCGGAAGCCGAGCGTGAGGTAGAGCACCAGCACGTCCACGCCCAGCGCCAGCAGCACATGGACGTGAAGCGCCAGGGCGTAGAGCAGGGTCACCACAAGGCCTGGCACCAGCACCGTGATGCACCAGACCACCGCCGCGTGATGCGAGGCCCCAGCGTCGAAGTTGCGTCCGGTCCAGCGAATCCAGGAAATCACGGCCTCGTGCACCCGGTTGCCATGCCGCAAGGGCTTGAGCTGCTCACACAGCAGGGCCAGCAGGACCGCGAAGAAATTCATGGCGGGCGATGATAGCGGTGGCCCCTGCCCCGCTTGCTCAGGCAATGAGCAGTCGGTAGAGATTGCGCAACATCGCCGCCGTCGCGCCCCAGATGAAGTACTCGCGTTCGGGGCCCTGCCAAGGCATGGAAATGAAGCGACGCTCGATGCCATCCAGCACCACCGCATGGTGTCGGTGATGAGCCGGGTTCATCAGGAAGTGAAGCGGCACCTCAAACGCCTCGGCAACCTCGAAGGCATCCAACTTCAAGCCAAACGGCGGCCGCACCAGCGCCAGCACGGGCGTGACCTGGAAGGCGGTGACCGTGGCGTAAACCGGCAACTGGCCAATGACGTCGATGTGCTCGCGGGCAAGGCCGATTTCCTCCTCGGTCTCGCGCAGGGCCGTGCCGACGGGGCCTGAGTCTTCGGGCTCAGACTTGCCACCCGGGAAGCTGATCTGGCCAGCATGGTCACGCAGGTGGTCGGTCCGCCGGGTCAGCAGCAGGTGCAGGCCATCGTCGCGCACCACCATGGGCACAAGCACGGCGGCGGCGGCAGGTGCGCGCCCCGCAAGCCGGCTGCCATCGCCCGCAAACTCGGGCTGCCAGGACGGCGCCGATGCCAGTCTGGCCCGGATCGCCGACTCCGACAGTGTGGCGCTGGAGACGGCCGGCAGATGCGCATCGACGCTCACGACGGGCGCTTCGTGCGGTCGGAGAATCAAGGGGCGGCTCATGACATGCCAAGCATAAAAAAACAAAACCGCCCGGAGCGGAACTCGGGGCGGTTTGGCTGGTGGGGCTGACGATCAGGCCAGCTTTTCCTTGATGCGGGCCGACTTGCCGGAACGCTCGCGGAGGTAATACAGCTTGGCGCGGCGAACGTCGCCACGGCGCTTGACTTCGATCGAAGCAATCAGCGGGCTGTAGAGCTGGAAGGTCCGCTCAACGCCTTCGCCGCTGGAGATCTTGCGGACGATGAAGCTGCTGTTGAGGCCGCGGTTGCGCTTGGCGATCACAACGCCTTCGTAGGCCTGGACGCGCTTGCGAGTACCTTCAACCACGTTGACGCTGACGATCACGGTGTCGCCAGGAGCGAAAGTCGGGATGGTCTTGTTGAGGCGAGCAATTTCTTCTTGCTCAAGGGTCTGAATCAGATCCATGGGGGCTCCTGCAAGTCTTGGCTGGGGCTGTTGATGGAGGAAATGTCCACCAGCCAGAGGACGAAAGCCCGCGAGTATAGCGACTACTTGGGTAATCCCGCAAGGAAGCGCTCGTCCGCCGGGCTGAGCTGGCCGGCCGCGCGGGCGGCCACGATCAGGTCGGGCCGACGCTGCGCGGTCAGGCGCAAGGACTGTTCACGCCGCCAACGCGCGATTTCGGCATGGTGTCCGGACAGCAGCACCGGCGGAACCGCGCGCTCGGGACCGACGTCGTCGGCAGGCAGCAGCTCCGGACGGCTGAAGTGCGGACAGTCCAGCAAGCCGTCTGAGAAGCTGTCCTGCTGGTGCGATTGCGCATCACCCAGCACGCCATCTTGCAGCCGCGCCACGGCATCCAGCATCGCCAAGGCCGGCAGCTCGCCACCGGACAGCACGAAATCGCCCAGGCTGATCTCCAGCGTCACGTGTCGATCGAGCACGCGTTGATCGATGCCTTCGTAACGGCCGCACAGCAGCACGGCGCCCGGGCTTTGCGCAAGCTCGCGGACCAGGGCCTGATCCAGGACACGGCCCGTTGGGCTGAAATGGATGACCGGCGCGGCGCCGCGCTGTGCCTTCACGGCGGCCAGCGCACGTTCCAGCGGACCGGCCAGCATCACCATGCCGGGGCCGCCGCCAAAGGGGCGATCATCAACGCGGCGGTAGGTATCGTCGGCAAAGTCCCGCAACGGCCACAGCCGCACGTCCACTTGCCGGCTTTCGAACGCCCGGCGCGTGATGCCAACCGTCAGATGGGCGTCGAACAGCTCGGGAAAGAGCGTGATGACGTCGAAGCGCATCAGTAATCGAGACCCCAGTCGACCTTGATCAGCCGGGCAGCCAAGTCCACATCGTCGACGTAGGCGCCAACGAAAGGGATCAAGCGCTCCTGGTCGGGCTTCAGCGGCTCGACCGCGCCGACGGGGGCGATGCGGAACACGCAATGCGGCCCCGTGTCGATGAGCCCGATCACCCGGCCGAGGGCAGCGCCGTCGCGGTTGACCACGTCCAAACCAATCAGGTCGACCCAGTAATACTCGCCGTCGCCCGCCTTGGGAAATTCGCTGCGCGAGAGATGCAACTCCCAGCCGCGCAACTGCTCGGCCGCACTGCGGTCGTCGATGCCCTCGGCCTTGGCCACGATGCCCTCGCCATGCTCGCGCACCGAGGTGATCGTGATCTGGCGCTGGCCCGGCTTGGGGCCACTTGACCGCAAGCACCACCGCTTGGCATTGAAGAGCGCGTCGCCGTGACCGGAATAGGCCTGGACCTTGAACCAGCCCTTGACGCCCCAGGCGTCCAGGATGCGGCCGACCTCGATGGCGTCCGCCGGCCAGGCATGAAAAAACGGCGCCGCAGCGCCGTCTTGTTCGGGCAAATGACTTGCCACTTCAGCTTCAGGCCGTGGCCTTCTTGGACTCACCCACCAGACGCTCGACGGTCGGCGACACCTGGGCGCCAACGCCGGTCCAGTAGGTCACGCGGTCCAGGGCCACGCGCAGCTTTTCGGCAGCGCCGGAAGCCACGGGGTTGTAGAAGCCCACGCGCTCGATGAAACGGCCATCGCGACGCTCACGGCTGTCGGCGACGACGATGTTGTAGAACGGGCGCTTCTTGGAGCCGCTGCGGGAGAGACGAATGACGACCATGATGTTTCCTGTAAACGAATGTGGCGATCACCGCACCGGGAGACACTCAGGGCGAGCAGATCGAAAAGCGGCTTGCGGACGGAACGCCCACCGGAGCCAGGTATCGGCAACGTAGATACGCCAGAAACTGGCCACTGCCGAAAACCCGGCATTATAGACTCGACTGATCTCTGCGAAAAGCCTCTTGGCTCCGTCTTCCCGATGTCCCTGCCTCACTCCGCGTCGTTGCTGCTGCGCCCCAGCACGCCCGATGACCTGCCCGCCATCCAGGCGATCTATGCACAAGCCGTCGAGAACGGCACTGGCACCTTTGAAACCGAGGCGCCGACCATCGAAGAAATGGCCCGCCGCCGGGACGAGGTGCTCTCGCGCGGCCTGCCTTGGTTGGTTGCGGAGCGCGCGGGGGGGGTGATTGGCTACGCCTACGCCAACTACTTCCGGCCACGCCTGGCCTATCGCTATTGCGTCGAAGATTCGATCTACCTGGCGCCGGCCGCGCGCGGCCAGGGCGTTGGGCGCTTGTTGCTGGCGGAGTTGATGGCCCGGTGCGAAGCGGCCGGCGCGCGCCAGATGCTCGCGGTGATCGGCGACAGCCAGAACGCGGGCTCGGTGGGCGTGCACCGCAGCCTGGGCTTTGAGCCTACGGGTACGCTCCACAACGTGGGCTGGAAGTTCGACCGCTGGCTGGACGTGGTGATGATGCAGCGGCCGCTGGGTTTGGCCGCCACCCAGGCGCCTTCGGCGTGATGGCAATGCGCAAGTCCAAGACCCTGGCAACCTGGCTGGCCCTGGTGGGCGGCGCCATTGGGGCGCACCGCTTCTACCTGCACGGCCTGCGGGACCCGCTGGCCTGGTTGCACCCGCTGTTGGCGCTGCCGGGCTATGTGGGCGTGCTGCGCATGCAACAAATCGGGCAAGACGACCGCTTGGCTTGGGCGCTCATTCCCTTGCTGGGCCTCAGCCTCAGCATCGCCCTGCTGTCGGGCATCGTCTACGGGCTGACGCCCGACGAGCGCTGGGACGCCCGCCACAACCCCGGGGCCGCACCTTCCAAACCCAGCGGCTGGGCGGCGGTGATTGGCGTGGTGGTCTGCCTGCTGGTGGGCGGCACGGCGCTGATGGCGACCATCGCCTTCAGCGCACAACGCTACTTCGAAAGCCAGGCCTCTTCTGCTGAGTGAGCGCGCTCAGAACAGCGCCAGGCTCAGGGCATAGCATCCGGCTGCCACCGCGGCAGAGGCCGGGATCGTGAAGATCCATGCCCAGACGATGTTGCCGGCCACGCCCCAGCGCACGCTGTTGACATTGCGCGTTGAGCCCACCCCGACGATGGCGCCGGTGATGGTGTGCGTGGTGGACACGGGCACGCCCAGGATGCTGGCCAGGAAGAGCGTCATCGCTCCGCCGGTTTCGGCGCAAAAGCCCCCCACCGGCTTGAGCTTGGTGATGCGCTGACCCATGGTCTTGACGATGCGCCAACCGCCAAACATGGTCCCGAGACCAATGGCGGCATAGCAGCTGACGATGGCCCAGACCGGCGGCGACTTGTCGGCCGTCGAGGCGTAGCCCGTGGCGATCAACAGCATCCAGATGATGCCGATGGTCTTTTGAGCGTCATTGCCGCCGTGGCCCAGGCTGTAGGCCCCGGCGCTCACCAACTGCAGGCGCCGGAACCACTTGTCCACCCGCAGCGGACGCTGCCCCCGGAAAATCCAGGCCACGATCACCATCATCAGCGAGCCCAGCACGAAGCCGAGCAGGGGCGACACGACGATGAAGGTGACGGTCTTCAAGATGCCGCCTGCGATCAGCGAACCCGTGCCGGCCTTGGCCACCACGGCGCCCACAATGCCGCCCATCAAGGCGTGGGACGAGCTGCTGGGGATGCCGTACCACCAGGTGACGACGTTCCAGACGATGGCCCCGCACAGCGCACCGAAGACGACGTGGGTATCGACCACGCCGGGCTGCACAAAGCCCTTGCCCACGGTGGCCGCCACACTGAAATTGAAGACGAAGATGGCGATGAAGTTGAAGAAGGCCGCGAACAGCACGGCCTGCTGCGGCTTGAGCACGCCGGTGGACACAACGGTAGCGATGGAGTTCGCCGCGTCGTGGAAACCGTTCATGAAGTCGAACAGCAGCGCCAGGCCCACCAGGACCGCGATGACCCAGAAGGCGATTTCGGGAGTAGCCATCGAGCGCGAGCGATCAGGAGTTCTCGAGGACGATGCCCTCGATGAGATTGGCCACGTCCTCGCAGCGGTCCGAGATCAGTTCCAATTGCTCGTAGATCACCTTGAGCTTGATCAGCTCACGCACCTCGACACGTTCGTCGCGGAACAGGTTGGACATGGCTGAGCGCATGATGCGGTCGGCGTCAGACTCCAATTTGTCGATCTCGCGGCAGGTCTTGATGGCGGCCTCGACGGTGTCGGGCTTGCTCAGCCGCGGCAGCAGGGTCACGGCATGCTGCACGCGCTCGCAGCAGCGCACGCTGACCTGGCCCAGGCGCAACACATCCTCAGGGATGGCGCGCACGTCGTAGAGCGACATGGTCTCCGACGAGTCCTGCAGCAGGTCCAGGATGTCGTCCATGGCATTGATCAGCCCATGGATCTGCTCGCGATCGATGGGCGTGATGAAGGTCAGGTGCAGCAGCCGGTTGACCTCGGCGGTCACGCGGTCAGCGGCATGTTCGGCATGGTCAACCTCGTCGGCGTATTTCTGGCGCAGCAGCGGGTCAGCGTAGTTCTCGATCATCTGCATGAAGGCGCGAGCGCCCTCTGCGATGTGCGTGCCGTGCTGGTTGAACAGGTCGAAGAAATTGCCCTCTTTGGGCAGGAGCTTGCCGAAAAGCATGGGCGTCCTTGGAAACTCGAATTCAAGAAGGCCGGGAGTGTAGCTACCGGAGTTTCATGACCGGAAGATGAAGTACACCGCCCCCATCAAGCACAGTCCCGCCCACACATAGTCCCATTTGAAGGGCTGGCCCATGTAGTAGATGCTGAAGGGCACGAAGACCGCGAGGGTGATGACCTCCTGGCTGATCTTGAGCTGAGCGAGGCTGTAGCCGCCGGCATAGCCGATGCGATTGGCCGGCACCTGGAGCATGTACTCGGCCAGTGCGATGCCCCAGCTCACCAAGGCCGCAACCCACCAGGGTTTGGCCGCCAGGTCGCGCAGGTGGGCGTACCAAGCGAAGGTCATGAACACGTTGGACAGGGCCAGCAGTCCAAAGGTCTGGATCGACACGGGCAAGCTATTCATGGCAGGCGTCAGGGCTCAGAGGGTGAGAGGGCCGAACAGCTCGCAGGCTTGGGTCTGCCAGCCTGAGTGGTCGTCGGCCAGAGTCCGCAAGGCGGGGTCCAGCTCCAGCAAGGGGCGCAGCACAAAGGCGCGTTCGCCCAAGCGGGGGTGCGGTAGGGTCAGCCGGTCGGTGCGCAGGCGCAGCTGGCCGTAGAGCAGCAGGTCCAGGTCCAGGGTGCGCGGAGCGTTCGGATAAGGGCGCTGGCGGCCGTGCTGCTGCTCGATGGCCTGCAGCGCGTCTAGCAAGGCCTCGGGGGGCAGCGTGGTCGCAAGGCACACCACGGCGTTGAGGAAATCAGGGCCAGTCGCCTGCACGGGTGCCGAACGCCAGGCGCTCGATACCGCCACCAGGCGCGTGGCCGGCAAGGCGGCCAGCGCGTGCAGGGCAGACTGCAGCGTAGCCGTCAGGTCATCACCCAGGTTGGCGCCAAGGCCGACGTAGGCGCACTGCGCGTTCACTCGGCGGCAGGGGCAGCGCCACCGGCGCCATCGGGCTTGCGCGGGCGACGGCGACGGCGCCGCTTCTTGGGCGCCTCACCGGCGCCCTCCGGACGGTCCGCACTGGGCTCATCGGCTTCCATATCGGCGCCTGTGATGCCACGCGGGTCTGCCTTGACGGCACGCGGCCGCTGTTGCTGCGTGGCGCGCACCTCGGCCAGCAGGGCCTGGCGGTCGTCGTCACTGCCCAGGGCGAAGTCTTCCCACCAGTCCGCCAGCGCCGCGTCGGCCTCGCCGGCATCGGCGCGCAGGCGCAGGAAGTCAAAGGCCGCCCGGTAGCGTGGCTGTTCGATCAGACTCAAGGGGCCGTTGCCCGTGCGGCGCTCGAAACGCCCTTGCATCATCCAGATCTCACGCATGTCCGTGGCCAGCTTGCCGCGGCCGGAAATATCGCCGATGCGGGCGTCAAAGACTGCGTCGATGGCCTGGGCCATCGCGGGCGCGGGCGGCTCGCCTTCGTCGCGCAACTGGCTCCAGCGCGCCTGTACTTCGTGCCACAGCAGGCAGGCCAGCATGAAGCTGGGCGATACCCCCAGCCCCTCTTGGACGCGGCGATCCGTGTCCTGCAGGGCCAGGCGCACGAAGGCGCCGCGCGGGCCGTCAGGCAGGCTGCCGTCATGCGTCAGCACGGCGTCCAGCACCGGGAAGACACCGCGCGCCAACCCGAGGCGCTTGAGCGACGCCAGGCTGGCCAGCGCATGGCCGGTCTGCAGCAGCTTGACCATCTCGTCGAACAGGCGCGACGCGGGCACATCGGCCAGCAGGCGCGCCGACGCGCGCACCGGGGCCGCCGTCTTGGCCTCCAGATCAAAGCCCAGCTTGGCCGCAAAGCGCGCCGCGCGAATGATGCGCACGGGGTCTTCGCGGTAGCGGGTCTCGGGGTCGCCAATCATGCGCAGCACCTTGGCTCGCGCGTCGGCCAGGCCGCCGTGGTAGTCCACCACCATCTGGCGAGCGGGCTCGTAGTACATGGCGTTGACGGTGAAGTCGCGCCGCGCGGCATCTTCGATCTGCGGGCCCCAGACGTTGTCGCGCAGCACGCGACCACTGGCGTCCACCGCGTGGGACTTGCCCTCCAGCTCGCGCTTGGCGGTCTTTTCGTTGCCTTCCACGGCATCGGACTCGGTCATCAGCGCACGGAAGGTCGAGACCTCGATCACCTCGTGCTCGCGGCCCCGGCCAAACACCACATGGACGATGCGGAAGCGTCGGCCAATGATGAAGGCCCGACGAAAAAGGCTCTTGACCTGCTCGGGCGTGGCATTGGTGGCGACGTCAAAGTCCTTGGGCACCATGCCCAGCAGCAGGTCGCGCACGGCGCCGCCCACCACATAGGCCTCGAAGCCGGCGTCCGTCAGCGTCTTGACGACCTTGACCGCGCGATCGTCCAGCAAGCGCGGGTCGATGCCGTGCTGGTCGGCCCCCACCTCGACGCGCTTGCCGAGCGGAATGGCCGGTGCGCGTGCGGGCTTGCCGAGCAGCTTGTCGATGAACTTCTTGATCATGGGAAAAGTTGCAGGATGGGCCAGGCCCGTTCGCGGGCCACTGCAGCCAGGGACTCGCCCGGATTGGTGGCCACGGGGTGCGTGGCGCGCTCCATCAGGGGCAGGTCATTGATCGAGTCGCTGTAGACGGTGATGCGCTCGAAGTCCTGCCATTGTGCCCCGCGTTGCGCCAGCCACTCGCCCACGCGGACGACCTTGCCCTGCTGCAGGCAAGGCACGCCGTCCATCTGCCCGGTGTAGCGGCCGGCGGCGTCTCGGGCCAGGCGCGTGGCGATCAGGTGCTCCACCCCGAAGGCCTGGGCGATGGGTGCGGTGACAAAGTCATTGGTGGCCGTCACGATGGCCACGAGGTCACCCGCCGCCTGGTGCTGCGCAACCAGCGCGCGTGCAGGCGGCAGCAACTGCGGCCCCAGGCGCTCGTCCATGAAGCGCTGGCGCACGGCCAAGGCCTCTTGCAAGGGGCGGTGCCGCCAGGCGGAGGTGGCGAAGTCGATGTAGGCGACCTGGTCGAGCCGGCCGGCCAGGTATTGCTCGTAGAACTCGTCGTTGCGGCGCTTCCACTCACCGCCATCGGCCCAGCCGATCTCGATCAGGTAGTCGCCAAAGCTGTGGTCGGAGTCGATTGGCAGCAAGGTGCCATCCAGGTCGAAGAGGGTCAGGTTCATGCGGTGCGGTCGGTGGGCGGGCCGTCGGGGTCGGCCAGCATCTGTTTGAGCAGCGGCAGCGTCAGGCCGCGCTTGTGGCTGAGCGCGAAGGTGTCGAGCCGGCCCAGCAACTGCATCAGGCCACCGAGCTGGCGGTCGAAGCGGGTGAGCAGGTAGTCCAACAGATCGTCACCCAGCAACAGGCCGCGGCGGTCGGCTTCACGCCGCAGGACGGCCCGGGTTTCGGCTTCGCCCAGATGCACGAGCGCATAGCTGGGGCCCCAGCCGAGACGGGTGCGCAGGTCCTCGCGCACGGGCAGGTCCACGGCAGGTCGGTCGGCGCTGGCGACGATGGCGACGCCTTGGCCGGCCGTCTCGACGAAGAGCGCGAACGCGGCGTGCTGACGCGGGTCGTCGAAGGCCTGACAGTCATCAAAGAGCAGCAGGCTGGCCTGTGGCGGCCAGGCCCAGGGCAGCGGTGTCGTCGGGTCATACCAGGCCACCTGCTCGCCGGCATCCATCCAGCGTCGGGCCAGGGCGCGCAGCAAGTGGCTCTTGCCGACCCCGGCCGCGCCCCACAGAAGCACTGGCGCCGACCCCGGGCGCAGCCCAGCCAGCTCTGCCAGGGCGGCGTGGTTGGCCGCGTGGGTGCCGGGGAGGTAGCTCTCGAAACTGAAGTCGGGCGGCGCCTGGATGGCGAGCGGCAACTGCTTCAACTGCGACCTCGGTACAGACCGCTTGCCAGGTAGGCTGCATGCAGCCGGCGGCCAGCCACCACGCCCACGGCACTGAGCGGCAGAGCAATCAGCACGCCCACAAAGCCGAGCAGATGCCCAAAGGCCAACAGCGCAAAGATCACCATCAGCGGTGAGAGGCCGATGCGCTCGCCCACCAGTCGAGGCGTGAGCACAAAGCTCTCCAGCAACTGGCCCAGCCCGAACACCACAGCCACGGCCCCCACGCCATAGAGCGACTGGAACTGCAGCAGCCCTGCCAGCAGGGCCAGCACCAGGCCCAGGCCAAAGCCCACATAGGGCACGAACACCGCCAAGCCCGTGAAGACGCCGATGGGCAAGGCAAGGTCAAAGCCTGCCAGCCCCAGCCCGGCGCTGTAATACAAGGCCAATGCGCCCATCACCAGCAACTGCCCGCGCAAGTAGCTACCGAGCATGGTGTCGCACTCGGTCAGGAAGCTCCAGACGCGATCTCGCGCGCCAGGGGGCACCAGGCACCCTGCCCGCTCCATCAATTGGGGCCAGTCCAGCAGCAGATAAAACAACACCACGGGCAGCAGCACGGCATTGCCCACCAGCGCCAGCAGGAAGCTACCGCCCACGCGGGCTGATTCGAAGGCCGCAGCGCCCCAGTCCTCCAGGTTGGCATTGAGGTACTTGAGCACGAAGGCCTTGACGCTCGCGATGTCGAGGCTCACCTGCACGCCATGCTGGGCCAGCCAGGGCGCCAGGCTTTCATTCAGGGCCTTGGCCAGGCCCGGAATCTGTTCGCGCAGCGCGGGCAGCTCCTTGTTGAGGATCGGCAGCACCAGCAGCAGCACGGCGAGCAGCGCGATCAAGGCGGCAGTCTCGACCAGGCCAACCGCCACCATGCGTGGCACGCGGCGCCGGGCCAGCCAGTCGACGCTGGGCGACAGCGCATAGGCCAGCACCCCGGCGGCGATGAAGGGCGACAAGACGGGCGCCAGCGCCCAGAGGACGAACACCGCCAAGGCGGCAACGCCGAGCCAGGCGAGCAGAAGGCGTTGGGGGTGGGTCAACATGCGCGCGGATTGTGGGGGATTCAGCGGCGGCGCGGCGGGTGCCGCCGCCCCAACGCCTTCAAGCGCTCGCGCAGTTGCGGGGCATCAACCGCCTCGGCCTGCCGGCGCAAATAGGCATCCAGATCGTCAGCGGCCGCCTCCCACTGTCCCAGGGCCTCCAGGGCCAGCCCCCGGTCACGCAACTCGCCCGCATCGTCCGGCAAGAGGATGACCAAGCGTCGCTGCACGGCCAGGAAGCGCGGCCAATCCTCGGCGCTGCGGTAGATCTCCTTCAGGTTGCGCAGCAGGCGCGCCAGGATGTGGCGCCGGGGCGTGCCCCGCAGGAAGAACTCCAGCGGCAGCTCCAGGTCGTCCGGCAGGCCGCTGCCGCGCCGGTAGATTTGCAAACGCTCTTCCAGCCGGCTCTGCGTGAGCGCGTCGCCCGAGAAGGGGTCCATCACCACATCGCCCAAGCCGATGCGGAACTTGACGAGGAAGTGGCCCGGGAAGGCCACCCCCGCCGCGCGCAAGCCGGCCTGCTCGGCAAGCTCCAGCAGCAGTATGGCGAGCGAGATGGGCAGGCCGCGGCGCGTCTCCAGCACATAGTGGATGAAGCTGTTCACCGGGGCGTAGTAGTCATTGACATTGCCCTGGAACCCAAGCTCGACGTGGAAGAACTGGCTCAGTGCCGCCAGGCGCTGCGGCGGTGTGGCCTCACGCGGCAGGCGCGCGCGCAAGCGTTGGCCCAGCCGATCCACCTCGGCCAGTACGCCCTGCACGTCGAGGTCCGGGACTTCGTCCTGCGCCACGCTGACCGCCGCTTCGAGCAGCGGCAGCCGCGCATCCTCGTGCACGAGGTTGGCAAAGTAGTCCAGCGGTGAGAAGGACGGCAACTGCATCAGACGGGGCGCCCAAGCGCGCGCAGGTTCATGCCTGTCAGCAGCAAGGTGGCGAAGTAGACAACCGCGCTGGCACCCAGGCAGCCTGCCATCGTGAACGCGCGTTGCCATTGGTGAGCACCGAGGCCAATCCAGTCCACCCAGCCCGCGAGCCACCACTGCAGGGTACCCATGACCACACATGCGGCCGCCACCCGCAGCGCCAGCACGCCCCAGCCGGCCTCAGGCACATAGCTGCCGAGCCGCTTGAGGCCGCGCAGCAGCCAGGCCGCGTTGATCAAAGCCCCGAGCCCGATGGACAGCGCCAGGCCCGCCACGCCAATGAAGGGCACCAAGACCGCATTCATGGCCTGCGTCAGCACGAGCACCGCGATGGCCGTGCGTGCCGGGGTGCCGGTGTCCTGCCGCGCGTAAAAGCCCGGGGCCAGCACCTTCACCGCGATCAAGCCCATCAGCCCCACGCCCCAGCCTTGCACTGACAACGAAGTCTGGACGACATCATTCGCCGTGAACGCATGCCGGTGGTACAGCACCGCGACCAAGGGTTGGGCGAACACAATCAAGGCCACCGCACAGGGCAAGGCAAACACCATCACCATGCGCAAGCCCCAATCCAGCAGCTTGCTGTAGCGCGCCGTATCACCGCTCGACTGAGAAGCCGACAACTGCGGCGTCAGCACCGCACTCAGGGCCACGCCCAGCAGGCCGATGGGGAACTCCATCAGCCGGTCGGCATAGTTGAGCCAGGAGGTGGCGCCCTCAGCCAAGTGGCTGGAGATCTGGGTATTGATCATCAGCGACACCTGAGACACGCCCACGCCCAACAGTGCCGGCGCCATGCCCGTCACGGTGCGCTTCACACCCGGGTGCCCTGCTGCGGCTTTGATGGCACTCGGACGGATAGAGATGCGTGGCATCGCCCCCACCGCCCGCAGGGCTGGCCACTGCACCAGCAGTTGCAGCACGCCCCCCAGCATCACGCCAACGGCCAAGGCATACACGCCTGGGTAGCCGGCTTTCACAAAACTGCCTTGCAAGCCCCAGCCGGTGGCGATGACGCTGAGGTTCAGCAGCACCGGCGTCACGGCCGGCACCATGAAGCGCTTCCAGGTATTGAGGATGCCGGCAGCCAAGGCCACGCCCGACATGCACAGGATGTAGGGAAACATCCAGCGCGTCATCACGATGGCGGCCTCCATGCTGTTGCCCGAAAGGCCTGAAGCCAGCAGCCACACCAGCAGCGGTGCGCCCAGCACGCCCAGCACCGAGGTGGCCAGCAAGGCCCAGAGCAACACGGAAGCCACGGCGTCGATCAACCGCAGCGCAGCCTCCTCGCCTTCCTGTGCCTTGACGCCCGCGATGATCGGCACGAAGGCCTGGGAGAAAGCGCCCTCCGCAAACAGGCGCCGCAAAAAATTCGGGATGCGAAATGCCACCAGGAAGGCATCCGTCATGGCCGTGGCGCCAAACAGGCTGGCCACCATGGTTTCCCGCGCGAGGCCGGTGACCCGCGACAACAAGGTGAGCACCGAAATCGTCGAGGCCGCGCGCAACACATTCATGCGCGGCATTATCTCGACGGGCCGGTGCGCGCTCGGCGGCACGACGCATACTGGCTGGCTGCTTGGCACGTCCCCGGTTGGCGGGTTATACTCGCGGTCTTTGCACCTATTGGGTTAATTCGCAATGGCCACCAGTTCCAAAGCCAAGAAGAAAACCGTTCGTCTGGCATCGGGTCGCAAGCGCGCTCGCCAGGACGTCAAGCTGAACGCCGCCAACACGGCACTGCGTTCCAAGTTCCGCACGGTCGTCAAGAACGTGCAAAAGGCCGTGGTCGCGGGCGACAAGTCCAAGGCCGCCGAGCTGTTCAAGACCGCTCAAGCCGTGATCGACTCGGTCGCGGACAAGGGCATCTTCCACAAGAACAAGGCCGCTCGTCACAAGAGCCGCCTGTCGGCCAAGATCAAGGCGCTCGCCGCCTGATAAAAACCCCCAGGTGCAAAGTGAAAAGGCCCGCGTCAGCGGGCCTTTTTGCTGGGCGCTCCAGATTGCAGCGTCAACCAAAACCAGAGTCCAGCCCATGGCGCTGGCGCTCGGCCAGCCAGTCGGTGATGGCTGGGCGCTCCAGATTGCAGCGTCAACCAAAACCAGAGTCCAGCCCATGGCGCT
>CALMQC010000592.1 GCA_937871895.1 uncultured Roseateles sp.
CGAAGCGAACGCAGGGAGTTTTGCGGCGCGGCCTCAGTTTGAGCAGCGCAGGGCACCCGGAGCAACGCGAAGGGCAAGACCGCAGAGCCCCACCCAGGCCCCACCCGCCGCCTTGCTCCAACCCAAACGCCCCTCACTCTCGCCAAACACTGACACGCCACCGTCACCCAGCCCCGCCACCATGACGGGCCATGGTGCTCGACCCCGACTCCCAGCCGCCCAAGCTCCGTGTCCGCACAGCATGGATCTCGGACCTGCATCTGGGCACGCCCGGCTGCCAGGCTGTGCCCCTGCTCGACTTCCTGCGCGACCTGGACTGCGAGACGCTCTACCTCGTTGGCGACATCATTGACGGCTGGCAGCTGCGCCGCTCCTGGTACTGGCCGCAAGCGCACAACGACGTCGTCCAGAAGCTGCTGCGCAAGGCCCGCAAGGGCACCCGCGTGATCTTCGTGCCGGGCAACCACGACGAGTTCGCGCGCAAATACGTGGCCCACAACTTTGGCGGCGTGGACGTGATGGACGAGTGCCTGCACGTCACCGCCGACGGCAAGCGGCTCTGGGTCACCCACGGTGACCTCTACGACGGCGTCGTCCAGCACGCGCGCTGGCTGGCCATCATGGGTGACGTGGCGTATGAGTTCACGCTCAAGGTCAACCGCTGGTTCAACCACTGGCGCGCCAAGCTCGGGCTGCCGTACTGGAGCCTCTCCAAGTACCTCAAGCACAAGGTCAAGCGCGCGGTCGCCTTCATCGACGACTACGAATGCGCCGTGGCCCGCGAGGCCAAGAAGCGTGGCGCGCACGGCGTCGTCTGCGGCCACATCCACCACGCCGAGATCCGCGAGATCGACGGCGTGCTGTACTGCAACGATGGCGACTGGGTCGAAAGCCTCACCGCCCTCGTCGAGCACCACGACGGCCGGCTGGAGATCATCGACCGCAGTAGCGAGGCCCTGGTGCCGCAGAGCGCGACGGCGGAGCCCGCCGTGCAATTGCCGCTGCCCGTCGTCGAGCAATAGGCCTCAGCCTTCGACGAGCGCGTGCTGCGGCACGCGCATCAAGGCCTCGCCGGCCTTGACCCGCACGCCCTCGGCAATGCCCTCCGCAAGCGCAAAGCCCGCCGGGGCGAACACGATGATGGTCGAGCCGTGCTCGAACCAACCCAGCTCCTCGCCCTTGGCCGCGCGCGCCCGGCAAGGCATCTCGTTCGGGCCACGGCGCTTCAAATGCAGCAACACGTCCAGGAAGTGCAGGCGGATGCTCGCCACCAGGATGGCCGCCACCGGCACCAGCGCAAACGGCTGTTGCCCGCCCTCGGCCAGATGGCCGCGCAGCACCGCGCGCTCGTTGCGGCAGAACAGGCGCTCGATGCGCTGCAGCGCAATCGGATTCACGTTCCAGGTGTCGCCGCTCAGATAGGTCACGTGCTCCAGCACCGCGTCATGCGGGGCGTGGAAGCGGTGGTACATCGCCGAGGTCAGGCGCAGCGTCACGTACCAGCCGTTCTCGAAAGGGCTTGGGTCCTGCGTCGGGCCGAACAGCTCGCCGATCGAGTACGGGAAGCCCTTGGCCTGATAGAGCTGCCCGTCCACCACGCGGCCACAGGCGCCCACGATGCCGTCACTCGGGCTGCTGAACACCTCGGGGCGGGCGTCGAAGGGCCGACTGCCGGCTTTCAGTTCGCGCGTGAAGCAGTCGTGCAGGGACTCGAACTCCGTCTTGCGCGCCTCGCGCAGGTCCAGCGCGGTGAAGCGCGTCCACAGCCAGATGCCGAACCGCGCAAACGTGCGGCTGCGCACTTTGGACAGCCGCCCCACCAGCCGCGTCAACGCGATGCGCGGGATGCGGTTGGTCAGCAGGAAGTTCAGGTTCTCGTTGGCGCCGAGGCGCGCCAGCCAACTGCGCTGCGCTGAAGCGCTCGTAACCGTTTCGTCATTCACGACGCTGTCAAGCGCGGCGGGTACATCTCCAGCTGTCTTCACTCAGTCTCCCGTTCATGGACGAAACCTTGACGCTCTCGGCCCTGGCACTTGGTGCGCTTGCTCTGCTGCCGGTCGCCAAGCGCCGGCTGGAGCTGTCGCGCGCCAAGCACCGCTCGCTGGCTGGCCATTCGCGCATGGCCAAGCGGCTGGCACGGTGGTTGCCCGGCTATGCCTACGACGACAGCAGCTGGTTCAACAGCGACGGTACCCCCGAAAGCGTCGCCTCTCAGCGTCGCACAGCCCTGTTGCACCTTGGTGACGAGTTCCGCACGCGCTATGCCCAAAGCCTCGCCATGACGGCGCAGGCTCGCGCCGCCATCTCCGACCTCGCCTTCACCGGCCGCTACCGCGTGCCCTTCCAGTACTCGCCCTTGCTGCGCGAGCACCTGCAGGTGGGCGCCTTCCTGCGCGCCAGCGAGGGCGTGCAGGTCGAGGACCTGGACGGCAACCGCTTCTACGACCTGACCGGCTCCTACGGCGTCAATGTGCTGGGCTACGACACGTACAAGGCCTGCATGCACGAGGGCGCCCAGGCCGCTGAAGCATTAGGCCCCGTGCTCGGCAGCTACCACCCCTGCGTGCTGCGCAATGCCGAGCGACTGAAGCGCATCTCAGGCCTCGACGAAGTCAGCTTCCACATGTCGGGCACCGAGGCCGTGATGCAGGCCGTTCGCCTGGCCCGCTATCACACCGGCCGCAAACGGCTGGTGCGCTTTTGCGGGGCCTACCACGGCTGGTGGGAAGACGTGCAGCCCGGCCCCGGCAACCCCCTGCCCCCGCGCGAGACCTACACCCTGCAGGACATGGCCGAGCGCTCGCTGCACGTGCTGGCCACGCGGCGCGACATCGCCTGTGTGCTCGTCAACCCGCTGCAAGCCCTGCACCCCAACGCCAACGCGCCGGGCGACTCGTCCCTCATCGACGGCAGCCGCCGCGCGCAGTACGACAAGGCCGCCTACACCGCCTGGCTCAAGCGCCTGCGCGAGGTCTGCACCGCGCGCGGCATCGTGCTGATCTTTGATGAGGTCTTTGTCGGCTTCAGGCTCGCCGCTGGCGGTGCTCAGCAGTATTTCGGCGTGCAGGCAGACATGGTCACCTACGGCAAGACCCTGGGCGGTGGCCTGCCCATCGGCGTGGTCTGCGGCAAGGCCGGGCTCATGAAGCGCTACCGCGAGGACCGCCCAGCCGACCTCTGCTTTGCACGCGGCACCTTCAACGCCCACCCGTATGTGATGGCGTCCATGTCCGCCTTCCTCGACCGGCTGGAGACACCCGCGACCCGCACGCTCTACGAAGGTCTCGACGACACCTGGAACCGCCGCGCCGCCAGCCTCAACGCCCAGCTCGAAACCACCGGCCACCCCGTGCGCGTCGCCAACCTCCAGACCATCTGGACCGTGCTCTACACCCAGCCCGGCCGCTACCACTGGATGCTGCAGTTCTACCTGCGCCAGCAGGGCCTCGCGCTCTCCTGGGTCGGCACCGGCCGTTTCATCTTCAGCCTCAACTACACCGAGGACGATTTCACCGAGGTCTGCCGCCGCTTCATCGCCGCGTGCGAGGCGATGCGTGATGCGGGCTGGTGGTGGCGGGATGAGGCGCTGACGACCAAGCGCATCCGGCGCAGCGTGTTGATGGAGAGCTTGCGGCAGAAGTTCTGAACCGGTGCCCATCGCGGGCAGCGCCCGATACAGTCGTGTAACGCAAATGCTAGGCTGACGTTCCGATCCTTCAGATCGCGAGAGCCACGGCCCCTCGCAGAACTCGGACCGCCACCAATTTCATGTTGCCCGTCGAAAACCTACCACCGCTCGTCCTCGGACCGTTGATGATCGTCGCCGGGGTCTCGATATCAGTGCCGGCCAGCCAAGCAGATGACGTCCAGCTTCGCGCTCTCTTGCTAGGCCTACTGCTTGTCGCAGGAGGCGTCGCTGTGACAGGCCTTCGGCCTGTGGAAGAAAAGCCAGAAGTCGGAGTAGTCAAAGGCGCTGGCGCTCCCTCGCCAACCGCGCCATGCAGGCGGCCAGGCACTCAGCCTCATGACGGTTGGCCTCTTCGTGCGACTTGTAGCGAAACACGCCCTTCGGGAAGAACCCACGCCCGCCAGTAAACAGCGCCACCCCGGCGCTCAAGGCGAACCCCTGCTCCATCGCTTCAGCGCTGGGCGCCAGCGCTGGAGCGCCCGGCTGGCGCTGTCCAACTTGCCGCATGAAGGACTCCTAGACCAGGGCAAGCGGTACCCTTGATGGCCTGGAGTATCGGCCAGCAGCCGTTCAGGCTGCACTTTGGCATGTCATGTGGTAATCTGCCACAACGCCTTTCCGCCCCATGACCTCTAACTCCATCCGCATCAGCGCCGAGCTCTTCAACACCGCCCGTGACGAGGGCGCGGTGCTATCGCGTTCCACCGCGCAGCAGGTGGAGCACTGGGCGCGCCTGGGCGCGGCGCTGGAGGCCACGGGCCTGAGCGTGGCCCAGGTGGCGGCGCTGCTGCAGCGTGAAGGCGCCGGCGATGCCGCCCTCTGGGCCCACAAGCGCGCGCAGCAACAGGCTGACATGAAGAACGCCCGCGCGGGCCGTGTCAGCCAGGAGCAGCTGAGCTGGTTCTCCGGCAACAAGGCCAAACGCGTGAAGCTGAGCGACACGCCGTACTGAACTGGCCATGGCCACGCGACCCAAGTTGCCGCTGGGCGAGGCGCCGCTGGACGCTGCCTCTGTGGAACGCTTGCTGGCCAACCTGGGGGCAGACATGGTGCTCGTTGGCGGCCAGGCCTTGGCCTTCTGGATGAGCCGCTTCGACATCGACGCCGAAGGTGTCGCCATCTCCAACGACGGCGATGCGCTGGGCTCGGTCGAGCGCGCAACGCAGCTCGCCGCGTCGCTTCAGGCGCGCCTCGAACTGCCCGCGCCTACCAGCCGCACGGCCATCGTTGCCCAGCTGCGCCTGCCCAGCCCGGGCGGCGGCATGCGCAACATCGACGTGCTGCACCAGCTCTACACCATCGCCGGCCCGCGCAAGTCGGCCGAGTTCACGCGAAGGGTCATCTCGAACAGCATCGAGGTCGAGTGGCAGTCAGGCCGCGTGATCCGCGTGATGGAGCCCTTCGACGTGCTGGAGTCGCGCGCGCAGAACGCCGTGGGCCTGTTCGAGGACAAAGGCCCTCATGTCGTGACCCAGGCGCGCTGGGCTGTCCTGGTGGCACGCGAGGCGCTGTTGCGCCTGGCGCAAGACAGTGCCTCCACCGACCGCCTGGGCACCAAGCTGCAGCGCGTCTACACGCTGGCACGCAGCCAGGTTGGCAAACGCCTGCTGGCGGAGCGCGGTGTCGAGTTGCTGGAGGCTGTCGATGGCGACACCCTCCTGCCCCTGGCGCCCACACACGCCCGCCAACTTGCGGCGATCAAGCGATCCCTCGCCCAACGCCGCGCATGAATCTGCTCAATGCTGCTCACGCACATGCAGCATCGGATCCAGCAGCTCGCCCTTCAACAAGTAGATCGGCGCCTTGCGGTAAAGCACAGCGTCATGGAAGGGGTCGGTGATGATCTTGGTGGCCCAGGCCACGCCTTCCATCAGGCTGCGAGTCAGCCACAGCTGCACGACGCGCAGCAGCAGGCCCACCACACCCAGACAGAACCACGCCATGCCGACGTCCTCGACATAGCCGCGCAGGTCGGTCGCGGGCTGGATGGTGCCGAACAGTGAGGGCGTGAGCCACAGCAGCACGGGCAGGGCCACCCACACGGCCATCAGCACGATCTTGCGCTGGATGTTGTAGCCCACCTTGATCTCTTCCTTGTACTCATCGGTCACGTTGTTGACGTGGTCGAAGCCGCGCGGCTCGAAGAAGAAGTGGCCGGCCTGGCGGGTCGTCATCGAGACGCCCCAGGCCAGCAGCGCGGCCCACGCGGGGTTGATGAAGACCAGCACGTAGGACACCAGAAAGCTCAGCGCGCTGACGAAGTGCAGGCTCTGGTTGATGCGGCTCTGGTGATAGAAGCGGTGGTCGTCCCAGCGCTGGGTCTTGAGGGTCTCAAGGAAGGTGTTCATGGACTTGGCAGGTCTCCGGTGGGTGCGGCCCCGTGCCGCATCCGCGCATGGTTGCCGCGCTGCATGAAATCTGCGTGACGGTCGCTTGTCATCGTTCTGTTGCGAGGCGTGCGGACCATCCACGCCATGAACACCGCCGCCACCACCCTCACCGCCGCGCCCCGGGACTTTGACGTCAAGGAGCTGCC
>CALMQC010000593.1 GCA_937871895.1 uncultured Roseateles sp.
ACAGCCGCACCGGTTGCTGCAGCGGCGCGCCGCCGATGACGGCGAGGCGGGCGCCACGGGTGGCGGCTTCCAGCACCGCGCCCTGGCCGGCGGGCAGCACGGCCATCTGCTGCGCGGGCAGGGGCTGGCCGTCGAGTTGCAAACCCTCGGTAACGGGGTAAAGCGCAAGCTCAGGCGCCAGGGGTGGCAGGGCCCAGCGGGTGCCGGGGTCGAGGCGCAGGTCGAGGTAGAGGGTCTCGCTGCGAGTGCGCACGGGGCTGGCGAGGCCGAAAGCCTGGCCGACCAGCAGGCGCAAGTGCACGCCGGGCGCGGCTTGCAGCTGGGGCAGGCTGTCGGCCGGCGCGTGCTGGAAACTCGGGGACGAGGTCTCGTCGTCGGGCGGCAGGGCGGCCCAGAGCTGCAGGCCATGCAGGCGCCGCGCCTGGCCGCGCAAGGAGCCGGGCGTGCGCTCACTGTGCACGATGCCGCTGCCGGCGCTCATCCAGTTGATGGCGCCGGGGGCGATGGCTTGCTCGGTGCCGAGGCTGTCGCGGTGCAGCAGCTCGCCCTCGAACAAATAGGTGACGGTGGCGAGGCCAATGTGCGGGTGGGGGCCGATGTCGCTGTCCAGCTCGGCGGGCAATTCGACGGGGCCGAAGTGGTCAAAGAAGATGAAGGGCCCGACGCTGCGGCAAGCGGCGGCCGGCAGCAGACGGCGCACCTGCAGGCCGCCGGGCAGGTTGGTCACATGGGGCTTGAGCAGGCGTGGCTCGCCCATCAGGCGCCCTTGTGGCACAGCGCCTGGAACAGCCACTCCGCCGGCAACGCCCAGTCGGCGTCGGCCTCGATGGCCTCGCGCAGAAAGGCGGCCTGCACGGCCGTCCAGGCGGGTGACTCATGCAGCGCGCAGCCCAGGCTGCTGTGGCGGTGGGCGGCGATGAAGGCATCGATCTCGGCGGGCTGGCTGGGCAGGCCGAGCTGGGCGAAGAGATCGGCAACGCTGTGGGTGCTGGGTTCCATGGCGGGCGGCGGTGCGGTGGTCTGCATCGACAATGTCCGGCCCACGACGGGCCGGCCCACACGATAGCGGCTGGTGAAATCCGTGCCGTCGGTGGGTGCATCTCCAGCGCCGATCCGCCATGTCCGACCGCCTCAAAGTCCTGCCCCAGTACCTGATCCCTAAGCACGCCCTGACGCGCTACGCCGGCTGGCGGGCCAACAAGGTCGAGGGGGCCAAGACGACGGCGTTGATCCGCAACTTCGTGGCCAAGTACCGCGTCAACATGGACGAGGCGGCCGAGCCCGACATCGCGGCCTACAAGAGCTTCAACGACTTTTTCACCCGCGCGCTGAAAGCCGGCGTGCGGCCGCTGGCCCAGGCCCCGCTGATCTGCCCGGTGGACGGTGCGATCAGCCAGTTCGGCGCGATTGCGGGCGACCAGATCTTCCAGGCCAAGGGCCACCGCTATTCAACGACTGCCCTGCTCGGCGGCGACGCACGCCTGGCCGCGCAGTTCCAGGACGGTCTCTTTGCCACGCTGTACCTGAGCCCGCGCGACTACCACCGCATCCACATGCCCTGCGCCGGGCGGCTGACACGCATGATCCATGTGCCGGGCGAGCTGTTCTCGGTCAACCCGACCACGGCGCGCGGCGTGCCGGGCCTGTTTGCGCGCAACGAGCGCGTGGTCTGCGTGTTCGAGCACGAGACGCTCGGGCCCTGGGCGCTGGTGCTGGTGGGCGCCACCATCGTGGGCAGCATGTCCACGGTCTGGCATGGCCTGATCAAGCGCGAGGGCCCGGTGCACGAGTGGCGCTACGACACCTCGGGCATCCGCCTCGCGCAGGGCGCCGAGATGGGCCGCTTCCTGCTGGGTTCGACGGTGGTGATGTGCTTCCCCAAGGGCGGGCTGCGCTTCAACCCGAGCTGGGAGCCGGGCGGCGCAATCAAGATGGGCGAGGTGATGGCCCTGTAAGCAAGGCCTGCGCGGCCGACGCACTCAGCGGGCGGCTGAGCAAGAAGCCCTGCAGGTGCGTGCAGCCCAGGCGCTCGGACTCGGCGGCCTGGACCTCGGTTTCGACGCCCTCGGCCACGATCTGCAGCGCCAGTGACTGGCCCAGCACGCAGGCCGCGCGCACCACGGCGCCAGCCTTGGGCTCGGGCAGCGGGTCGATCATGCTGCGGTCGAGCTTGAGGGTGGAGATGGGCAGGCGGCGCAGCAGGGTGAGCGAGCTCTGGCCGGTGCCGAAGTCGTCGAAGCTGACGCCCACCTGGGCCGCGCGCAGCTGGGCGAGCTGGGGCAGCACCTGATCCAGGTGCCCGATGGCGGCGGTCTCGGTGACCTCGACGTCCAGCCAGCGCGGCTCGATGCCATGGGCCACCGCTTCGCGCAGGATCACCTCGGCGAGCTGCGGGTCGCGGAACTGCAGCGGCGAGACATTGATGGCCACGGGCAGCAGTTGCGCGCCGTCGCGCTGCCAGGCGGCCATGTCGCGCAGGGCGATGCGCAGCACCAGCTCGCCGAGCGCGCCGATCTGGCCGGTCAGTTCGGCAGCGGGGATGAAGTCGGCCGGGCTGACGCGCCCGACCCCCGGCCGCTGCCAGCGCACCAGGGCCTCGAAGCCGGCCAGCTGACGGCTGTGGGCCGCGAACTTGGGTTGGTACTCCAGGAAGAACTCCTCGGCCGCGATGGCGGCACCCAGGGCCTGCTCGATGTCGAGCCGCGCCCGCGCGCGCTGGATCATCTCGGGCGCATAGGCCAGCACCGTCGTGCCGGCCTGCTGCTTGGCGCGGTGCATGGCCACGTCGGCGGCGCTGAGCAGGGCGGCGCCATCGGGCCCATGCTCGGGGTAGCAGGCCAGTCCGCAGGAGACGTGCACGAAGACCGGCCGCCCGGCGACGACAAAGGGCTCGTCAAAGTAGCTCCGCCATTGCTGCCTGGCCTGTTCCACCTGCGCCGCACTGGCAACGCCGGGCAGCACGGCCATGAACTGGTCTTCCCCCAACCGGGCCAGCAGGGCCTCGGGCGGCAGCGCGGCACGCAGGCGCTCGGCCACGGCGCGCAAGAGCGCATCGCCAAACTCGTGGCCCAGGCTTTCGTTGACGAGCTGGAAGCGGTCCAGGTCGGCGGACACGACAGCGAAGGGCTCGCCTTGCGCGGTCAAGGCGTCGAGCCGCGCCATGGCGGCGTGGCGGTTGGGCAGGTTGGTGAGTTCGTCGTGCAGGGCCTGGCGCTCCAGCGCGAGGCGGGCCTGCTGGCGTTCGGTGTCGTCGAGCATCAGCTCCAGCACCGCGCGGCCATCGGGCCAGTCAATGGCGCTGGAGTGGCCGCGCAGGTGGATGACGCGGCCATCACGGCGCCGGATGTCGGCCTCCCATTCCACACCGTCGCGCTCGCCCGCCAGCAGTTGGCGGTGGCGCTCGGCGGCGGCGGCCGCCGCATCGCCCGACAGGTAGCGGCTACGGTCCACCTCGTCGGGCGTCGTCTCGACGCCGAAGATGCGCCGCACCGCCGGGTTGGCAAACAGAATGCGCTGGTCACGCACCACCAGCATGCCCTGCACCGATTGCTCGTACAGCTGATGCAGCCGGCCCTGCATGGTGGTCGTGGCCTGGTGGGCGCGGCGCACCGACAGCAGGATCAGCGACATCGCCAGCACGCTGTGCAGATAGGTGCCCAGCACATGGGTGATCGCCGAGCGGGCCAGCGGGTCGAGCAGGGGGCCACTCAGGTGCACGAGCCCTGAGCCGATGAAGAGTGCGGCCACGAAGCGCTCGGGGCCATCGCCCGCGCGCCACAGCCAGGCGGCGGCCGTCCAGGCCCCGAGGGTCAGGATGGCAGCGGCCACGCGCACGCCGTAGCGCGGGTCCAGCAGCGCGGGCGCCAGGATCAGCACCAGGGCCAGCGCAAAAAGCGGCGCCGCACGGCGCCAGCGCCACGGCCGGCCGACATAGCGCGCCGCGCCCGACAGCTCGAAGGCGATGGAGGCCAGCGTCAGCACCACGGCCACGGTCGCCTGGGCGCGGTAGTGCAGCGAGTGCACATCGGGTGGCACCAGGGCCACGCCCAGCGCCAGGCCACCGGCCAGGCAGATGTGGCTCCAGCCCCAGTCGCCAATGTGGCGATGCCCCGGCTCGATGCGCGCCAGCATCAGCAGCGTCAAGCCCAGCAGTGCGATCAGGCTGGAGCTGATGAGCAGCAATCCGGTCATCGACGGAAGGCGGGGGATTGAGGGGTGGCGCGATGGTATCGAGTCGAGCCCCGCAGCAAAGGGGAAAATGCCCGCCTTCCCGTCCGAAACCGCCTTCATGTCTCAGCGCGTCCTCACCGGCATCACCACCACCGGCACCTTGCACCTCGGCAACTACGTCGGGGCCATCCGCCCGGCCATCGAGGCCAGCCGCGTGGCCGGGGTGGAGAGCTTCTTCTTCATGGCCGACTTCCACGCGCTGATCAAGTGCGACGAGCCGGCCCGCATCGCCCATTCCAGCCGCTCCATCGCCGCCACCTGGCT
>CALMQC010000594.1 GCA_937871895.1 uncultured Roseateles sp.
TGCGGCAGGCAGATGATGGCGAAGCGGGTGCGGTTGTAGGCCTCGTCCTGCACGGCCGGCGCCACGATGTGCAGGCCGAAGAGCGTGGACGCACGCTCGCTGCCCAGAGCTGCCCAGGCCGGGTTGGTGGCCGCCAGGCGTGAGCCCTCGGCATTGCTCGACACAGCCCGGCGCTCGGCGTTGGGCAGGTGCTTGTTGAGCCAGGACTGGCATTGGGCGAGCGCTTGCGGATGCGCCAGCACGGCTTCAATGCCTTCGAGCGATTTCTCCAGCCGCATCAGGTTGTGGCGGATCAGCAGCGACACCTCGCCCACAACGTGGCAAGGCGTGTGCAGGAACAGGTCCAGCGACCGTGTGACAACGCCCTCGGTCATGTTCTCGACGCCGACGACGCCAAACTGCGCGCCGCCGCTGGCCGTCGAATGGAAGACCTCGTCGAAGTTGGCGCAGTAGACGAGGTCAGCCCCGCCACCGAAGAACTCCAGCGCGGCTTGCTCGCAGAAGGTGCCCACAGGCCCCAGCACAGCGACGCGCTGCGGCGACTCAAGCGCCAGGCAGGCCGACATGATCTCGCGCCAGATGGCCTCGACATGTTCGCCCCGCAGCGGGCCGGGGTTGGCCTCGCGGATCTTGCGGATGACCTGGGCCACGCGGTCAGGGCGGAAGAACGGCGAACCTTCAGCGCGTTTGATCTCACCTACCTGCTCGGCGACCCGGGCACGCTGGTTCAGCAGGTCGAGCAGCTGACGGTCGAGCGCGTCGATCTGGTCGCGCAGCGCGGCCAGTTGCGGCGAGGCGACGGGTTGCGACGGGGTGTCAGCCATGTCGAGCCTCGAAATCCCGCAGGAAGGCCACCAAGGCTTGAACGCCTTCCATCGACATGGCGTTGTAGATCGAGGCGCGCATGCCGCCGACTGACTTGTGGCCCTTCAGTTGCAGCAAGCCGGCGGCCTTGGCCTCGGCGAGGAAGCTGTCGTTCAGGCGCTCGTCCTTCAGGAAGAAGGGCACGTTCATGCGCGAGCGGCAGCTGGGGTCCACGCGGTTCACATAGAGGCTGGACGCATCGATCGCGCCATACAGCAGCTTGGCCTTGTCGATGTTGCGCCGCTCGATGGCGGCCAAGCCTTTCAGGCCTTGGTACTCGAAGCGCTTGAGCCACTGGAACACCAGGCCCGCCACGTAGATGGCGAAGGTGGGCGGGGTGTTGAACATCGAGTCCGCGTTGGCGACGGTCTCGTAATTGAAGGCGGCGGGGCAAATGTCCAACGCATGGCCAAGCAGGTCCTCGCGCACGAAGACAAGTGTCAGGCCCGCCGGGCCGAGGTTCTTCTGGGCGCCCGCAAACGCGAGGCCAACCCGCGACCAGTCGATGGGGCGCGAGAGCACGTGCGAGGAGCAGTCGATCACCAGGGGCACGCCGTTCGGCACCACGGGCAGTTCGTGGAACTCCAGGCCATCGATGGTCTCGTTGGTGCAGACGTGCACGTAGGCGGCGTCCGGGCGCAGGTCCCATTGCGTGGGGATGCGGCCGGTGTCGCCCGCATCGGCCGCGATGTGGACATCGGCATAGCGGCGTGCCTCGCCGGCGCTCTTGCGCGACCAGGAGCCCGTGAGCACCACATCCACCTTGCCGCCGCGCGACAGATTGAGTGGCACGAAGGCGTTCTCGCCGAGGCCACCGCCCTGCATGAAGAGGGTGCGGAAGTTGTCGGGCACACCCAGCAACTCGCGCAGGTCGCGCTGGGCCGTGTCGGCGATGGAGATGAACTCCTTGCCGCGATGGCTCATCTCCATCACGCTCATGCCGGAGCCGTGCCAGTCGAGCATCTCGGCAGCGACCTGGCGCAGCACGTCCTCAGGCAGCACCGCCGGGCCGGCGGCGAAGTTGTAGGGGCGTTGGCTCATGGCCTCACTTCTTGGGTTGGGCGGCCGATGCAGGTGCTGGCGGTGGATTGGCAGGACGCGCGGCGCCCGGAGGCGGCAGGCCCAGCAGCTTGGCAACGGAGGTCTGCAGCACACGGAAGCGGGATTCCAGCGTCGGGCCGGCTTCGGGCACGACCTTTTCGGCGAGGCGCTTTTGCGTCTCGCCAAGGGCGGTGCCGAACTTGCGGTTCACCGGAGCCTCCATCCAGGTCAGGATCTCGCGCAGCTCATCCTCGTTGAAGCGCTCTTCCAGGATGGCGCTGGAGGTGCCGGGCAGGGCCTGCAAGGCCTTTTCGCGCAAGTAGCCCACGTTCTCCTCGACGAATTTGCGCAGCTCGGCGTCCAGCGCCTTGGCCGTGGCTTCACGCTTGTCGGCCGGCACCTGCTGCATGGCGGCACGGGTGGCGGTGACGAGCGGGGCCATCGGGCCCTGCACCACGGAGTTCGCCAGTGAATCGGCGAGGCTGCGCTGGTGCTCGGTGATGCGAGCAATCAGTTCGGCCTTGCTGAGCCCGGCGATGGGCTTGGCAGGCGTGTCGGCGGCCCAGGCCAGGGAGCTGCCAAGCAGCCCGGCCAGCAACAGGGCGCCGAGTGGGGTGTTGCCAAGCGATGTGCGCAGGGGGTTCATATCAATCCTGAGGAGATTCGGGGGAGGCGTCTTGTTCTTCGTCGCTGGCGTCGTTTTCCACGATGCGTTGCAGGCCGGACAGCTTGCTGCCGTCATCCAGCGCAATCAGGGTCACACCTTGGGTGGCGCGGCCAAGCTCGCGGATCTCGCTGACGCGGGTGCGAACGAGCACGCCCTTGTCGGTGATCAGCATGATCTCGTCTTCGGCACGCACCAACGTGGCGGCAACGACGCGACCGTTGCGCTCGCTTTGCTGGATGGCGATCATGCCCTTGGTGCCGCGGCCATGACGGGTGTACTCGACGATGGAGGTGCGCTTGCCATAGCCGTTCTCGGTGGCCGTCAGCACGCTCTGGCTTTCGTCTTCGGCCACCAGCATGGCGATCAGGCGCTGGTCGGGCTCCAGCATCATGCCGCGCACGCCGCGCGCCTGACGGCCCATGGGGCGGACATCGTCTTCATCGAAGCGCACGGCCTTGCCGCCATCGCTGAAGAGCATCACGTCGTGGTGGCCGTCGGTCAGCGCCGCGCCGATCAGGAAGTCGCCCTCATCGAGGTCCACGGCAATGATGCCGGCCTTGCGCGGGTTGCTGAAGTCGGGGAGGGCCGTCTTCTTGACGGTGCCCAGCGCCGTGGCCATGAAGACGAAGTGATCTTCGGGGAAGCTGCGGAACTCGCCGGTGAGCGGCAGCACGACGGTGATCTTCTCTTCCGCCTGCAGCGGGAACATGTTGACGATGGGCTTGCCGCGCGAATTGCGCGAGCCCTGCGGCACCTCCCAGACCTTGATCCAGTAGACGCGGCCACGGTTCGAAAAGCACAGGATCCAGTCGTGCGTGTTGGCGATGAAGAGCTGGTCGATCCAGTCGTCGTCCTTGGTCGCTGTGGCTTGCTTGCCGCGGCCACCGCGGCGCTGGGCGCGGTACTCGCTCAGGGCTTGGCTCTTGATGTAGCCGGTGTGCGAGAGCGTCACGACCATGTCCGTCGGCGTGATCAAGTCCTCGGTGCCCAGCTCCTGCGCGTTGTGCTCGATCACGCTGCGGCGGGCGCCGAGCTTGGTCTGGCCGAACTCGGTCTTGATCTGGTTCAGCTCGTCGCCAATGATGGTGGTCACTCGCGACGGTGTGGCCAGGATGTCGAGCAGATCGGCGATCTGCGCCATCACGTCCTTGTACTCGCCGACGATCTTGTCCTGCTCCAGGCCCGTCAGGCGCTGCAGGCGCATCTGCAGGATTTCGCTGGCCTGGGTGTCCGAGAGTCGATAGAGGCCATCAGGCTGCATGCCGTACTGGGCTTCCAGACCATCCGGCCGGTAGGCCGAGCTGCCGCCCTCGGCGCGAGCGAGCATCTCGCGAACGAGCGACGAATCCCAGCTCTTGCTCATCAAGGCGGCCTTGGCCACTGGCGGCGTGGGCGAGTTCTTGATGGTCTCGATGAACTCGTCGATGTTGGCCAGCGCCACGGCCAGGCCTTCGAGCACGTGGCCGCGCTCGCGCGCCTTGCGCAGCTCATAAATCGTGCGCCGAGTCACCACCTCGCGGCGGTGCTCCAGGAACACGACGATCATGTCCTTGAGGTTGCAGAGCTTGGGCTGGCCGTCCACCAGGGCGACCATGTTCATGCCGAAGGTGTCTTGCAGCTGGGTCTGCTTGTAGAGGTTGTTGAGCACCACCTCCGGGACTTCACCGCGCTTGAGCTCGATCACCACCCGCATGCCCGACTTGTCGGACTCATCCTGGATGTGGCTGATGCCTTCGATCTTCTTTTCGTGGACCAGCTCGGCAATGCGCTCCAGCAAAGTTTTCTTGTTGACCTGGTAGGGGATCTCGTCAACGATGATGGCTTGGCGGGCGCCCTTGTCGATGTCCTCGAAGTGCACCTTGGCGCGCATCACCACACGGCCCCGCCCGGTGCGGTAGCCGTCACGCACCCCGGAGAGCCCGTAGATGATGCCGGCGGTCGGGAAGTCCGGTGCCGGGATGATCTCCATCAGTTCGTCAACGGTCGCTTCGGGCTTCTGGAGCGCGAACAAGCAGGCGTCAACGACTTCATTCAGGTTGTGCGGCGGGATATTGGTGGCCATGCCCACCGCAATACCGGCAGAACCATTCACCAGCAGATTGGGCAAACGAGTCGGCAGAACCAGAGGTTCCTTTTCGCTGCCGTCATAGTTGGGTCCGAAATCGACGGTTTCCTTGTCGATATCGGCCAGCATTTCGTGGGCGATTTTGTCGAGGCGAATTTCGGTATATCGCATCGCGGCGGCGTTATCGCCGTCCACAGAACCGAAATTGCCTTGGCCATCCACCAACATATGGCGCAACGAAAAATCTTGCGCCATGCGGACGATGGTGTCGTACACCGCCGTGTCGCCGTGCGGGTGGTACTTACCGATCACGTCACCGACGATACGCGCCGACTTCTTGTACGGACGGTTCCAGTCGTTGTTCAGCTCGTGCATGGCGAACAGCACGCGCCGATGGACCGGCTTCAGGCCATCTCGGGCGTCCGGCAATGCACGCCCCACGATCACGCTCATCGCGTAATCGAGGTACGAACGACGCATCTCCTCTTCGAGACTGATGGGCAGGGTTTCCTTGGCAAACTGGGTCATGCGTCGTCGATCTCCGGGCTACTCAAAGGGGCCCTGCACAGGCTGAGCGAAAGCGGGCGATTCTAAGCGGCGCGAGTGGCATGTCGTTGCAGCGCAACAGGCGTCACGCGGGCTCCACAAGGCGCCTCCACAATGCATCTCGGTTGAGGCCCTATGGCACAATGAACCGGTTCCTAGGAAATACCCGCACATGCGGTTTTCCCTGGGTTGATGGGTTCGAACCTTGATCTCGCGCAGGGCGTCTGCGGCAATCCTTGAGAGGAGAATCATGAAGAAACTGAATCGGGTGGCGTCGCTCGTGACGGTCGCCGCGGTTGCAGCGGTGGCGTCGTCAAGCGCCTTCGCCCAGGCGATCGATAACTGGCGTTCCACCGACGGCACCGTCTGGAAGAACGGCACCAACGAATATTGCTGGCGCGACAACTTCTGGACGCCAGCCACCGCCGCCAAGG
>CALMQC010000595.1 GCA_937871895.1 uncultured Roseateles sp.
GAGCTTTACGAAAAGCTGCCCGTGCTGGGCGCTCTGATGCGACTGCTAAGGCGCAAACTCGCGGCCTCCTGAAACTTGTTGACGAGGCCGACATGCGATGGCTGCGCGGGGTGTTGCTGATCTTGGCTATGGCTTGCGCCGCGCAGGCGCGTGCGGCTGACCTGATCAGTTTCTGGCAGCGCCCTCAGCATGGCTCCAACTGCTTCAACGAGAGCCCGCCGGACGCGGCCTACTTCAAGGCGCTGCGCGACTACGGGGCGACCTGGGTACGCCTCACCTTCAGCAAATGGAAGTCCGCCTCCGGCGCGCGCGACTTCCTCTACGGCAGCCTGGACGACTACCGTGCCCTCAACCCCGACGACCTCGCCGTGCTGCGCGCCACGCTCGACCGAGCCCACGCGGCGGGGCTCAAGGTCGTGCTCGTCCCCTTGGGCCTGCCCGGCGCGCGCTGGGTGCAGCTCAATGGCGACCAGGACGATGACCGGCTCTGGTCCCAACCGGGCTTCGCTGCGCAGGCCGCTGCCTCGTGGCGCGACCTTGCCGAGGCGCTCAAGGACCACCCGGCCATCGCCGCCTACAACCTGCTGAACGAGCCCATCCCCGAGAAGTACGACGGCCTGCCCGAGCACGCCAGCGATGCAGACCAGGCCCGCTGGTACGCCAAAGCGCGCGGCGGCCTGCGCGACCTGCCCCGGTTCTACGAAGCCGTCATCCAGCGCGTCCGCGAGGTGGACGCCCTCACGCCCGTGATGGTCGATGCCGGCTACTACGCCGCCGCCGATGCCTTTGGCTACTGGCCCCGGCCGCTGAGCGACGAGCGCGTGCTGTACGGCTATCACATGTACGAACCCTGGATGGCCACCAGCGCCCCCGACAAGCTGCGCAAGCGCCCGCTGCGCTACCCCGGCACCGTGCCCTTTGCCAGCGGCGAACAGCGCTGGGATGCCGAGGCCGTGGCGCGCTATCTGCAAAAGCCGCTGGACTGGGCGGCGCAGCACAAGCTCCCGAGCTGGCGCATGGTGGCGGCCGAGTTTGGCTGCCTGCGCACCTGGCCCGACTGCGCCCGCTACATGGAGGACGTGCTCACCGCGCTCGACGCCCGCCAGCAGCACTGGGCTTTCTATTCCTTCCGCGAGCACTGGGACGGCATGGACTACGAGCTGGGTTCGGGTCGCCTGCCCCAGGCCTACTGGCAAGCCCGCGAGGCCGGCCGCGACTACCCGCTGGAGCGGGGCCCGAACCCGGTCTTCGAGCCCATCCGCAAGCGCCTGGCTGCCACGCGCTGAAACTCGCCGAAAATGCGGCGATGCCCACCTACCGCATCGCCCCCAGCATCCTCTCGGCAGACTTCGGCAATCTCGGCCAGGAGTGCCGCGACGTGCTGGCCGCCGGTGGGGACTGGCTGCACTTCGACGTGATGGACAACCATTACGTGCCCAACCTGACCTTCGGGCCCATGATCTGCGAGGCCGTGCGCCGCCACGCCGTCCACCCCGATGGCCGCCGCGCCGAGATCGACGTGCACCTGATGGTGCAGCCGGTGGACGCCCTGGCGGCGGCCTTCGCCAAGGCAGGGGCCGACTGGATCAGCTTCCACCCCGACGCCTCCACCCACGTGGACCGCACGCTCAGCGTCATCCGCGACGCAGGCGCGAAGGCGGGCCTTGCCTTCAACCCAGCCACGCCGCTCGACGTGCTGGAGTGGGTGATCGACAAGGTCGACTACGTGCTGATCATGAGCGTGAATCCTGGCTTCGGGGGCCAGAGTTTCATCGACAGCGCGCTGAAGAAGACCGAGCGTGCCCGCAAGCTCATCGACCAATCCGGCCGCAACATCCTGCTGGAGGTGGACGGCGGCATCCGCGCCGACAACATCCGCCGCGTGGCCGACGCCGGGGCCGACACCTTCGTGGCCGGCTCGGCCATCTTCAGCCAGCCCGACTACAAGGCCGTGATCGACGCGATGCGGACCGCGCTGAGCTGATGCCCCCCGTCCAAGGCGTACCTTGGCCGGCCCCCCGAGGGGGCGGCGATGCTTGCCGGATTGACCGGCAAGCCCATCGCCATGACGGGCCGGCTTGGGAGCGGCCCGGCGCTCGGCCCGAAGACCGCGCAATCATCTGACATGCCTTCCATCCTCTTCGTCTGCACGGCCAATATCTGCCGCTCGCCCATGGCCGAGGCCATCTTCAAGGCCAAGCTGGCCGAGTGGGGCCCCGAGGCGGCGCGGGCCTTCTCCACCGTTGCTTCAGCCGGCGTCAATGCCGATCCGCGCGGCGGCCCCATCGATGCGCGCGCCGCCGCAGCGCTGCAGCGCAAGGGCTATGAGGTCGCGCGCAAATGGCGCTCGCGCCGTTTCGATATCGAGGCCGACTTCAACCGCTACGACCACGTGCTCGTGATGGAGGAAGACCACCTCGCCGCCCTGCGCCGCAAGGCCGGTGCCGAGCGTGCCGCCAAGGCGCAGCTGCTGCTCAACTTCGCCCCCGGCCTCCAAGGCCGCGAAGTGCCCGACCCCTACTTCGGCCCCGCCACCGGCTTTGACGCCGTGATCGAACTGATCGAGCAGGCCGTGGGTGGCCTCGGGGCGGCGTGGCGCGAGGGGCGGCTTGCCGGGCGATAGAGGTCGTGGCAATCTTGGGCCCAGTTGCCCGGAGGTGTGAGCGATGCAATCCATGACGGAAGACCTGCAAGCCCAAGTGCTTGGGCTGCCCGCTGAAGACCGGGCGCGCATGCTGGAGTTGCTGATTGCCAGCCTGGAGCCCAAGACGGCCGCTCAGCAGGCCTGGACCGAGTTGGCCTTGAAGCGGCGCGAGGATGTCCGCGCTGGTCGCACGCAAGTTGTGCCCGGCGACGAGGCACTTGCCAGGGTCCGCGCGTCGCTCGGATGAGTCGCTATTGGCTGCACCCGGATGCGGAGGCGGAGCTGGGCGAGGCGGCGCGCTATTACGCCGAGCATGCGAGCCGCGCCATCGCCGAGGCCTTCCTGCTGGAATACGAACGCGTTCGAGACCTGCTGATCGCGAACCCGGCGCGTGGCTCGCATGACGAGGCTGGCCTGCGTCGCTACCACTTTGACCGCTTCCCCTACACCTTGATCTACGAGGCCGACCCGGCCCGTGGGCCGGTCATTTATGCCGTGGCGCATCAGCGTCGCGAGCCCGGCTACTGGTCGGCCCGGCGCTGAGCGCGCGGGCCCCGCCGTCGCGCCGTCACGCCGTCATGCGGTGCATCTCAACCGTGCGCGTGTCCGGCCCCGAGCCGCTGAAGCGGTCCAGCGCCAGGTAGATCACCGGCGTGATGTAGAGCGTCACCGCCTGCGAGACGATCAGGCCGCCCACCACGGCCAGGCCCAGCGGCTGGCGCAGCTCGGCACCAGCGCCGAGGCCGAGGGCGATGGGCAGGGCGCCCATCAGCGCGGCGAGCGTGGTCATCATGATGGGGCGGAAGCGCAGGCGTGCGGCCTCGCGGATGGCCTCGGGGGGGCTCATGCCGGCGTTGCGCTGCGCGTCGAGCGCGAAGTCGATCATCATGATGGCGTTCTTCTTGACGATGCCGATCAGCA
>CALMQC010000596.1 GCA_937871895.1 uncultured Roseateles sp.
GTGCTGCCCGAGCTGGCCAATCCCGACGACTGGAGCGCCGGCCAGCTGCTGGCCCACGCCACGCTGACGCACGGCCTGCTGGGCTTTCCGTCGCTGACGGTGGGGGCCTGGTACGTGGCCGTGGACCTGCAGCTGTTTGCCCTGTTGCTGGGCCTGCTGTGGCTGGTGCGGCACTTCAGTCTGCACCCGCGCCAGTTGTGGCTGGGGCCGGCCGTGGTGCTGGCGGTTGCGCTGGGCTCGGCCTGGCTCTTCAATCTGGACGCCTCGCTGGACGCCACGGCGCTGTACTTCTTTGTCTCTTACGGTCTCGGCGCCAGCGTGCATTGGCTGGGCGCCCGCACGCTCAAGCCCTGGGCCTTTGGCCTTGTGCTGCTGCTGGTGGCCGCTGCGCTGGCCGTGGTCTGGCGCGACCGCCTGGCCCTGGCGCTGGCGCTGACCCTGTGGCTGGCCGTGGCCGAGGCCGGGCACCTGCGGCCGCGCCGCAATTGGTCGCGCCGGGCCAACGAGTCCTACGCGCTCTTCCTGATCCACTTCCCGGTGCTGCTGGCCGGCAATGCGCTGGCGGCGCTGAGCGCGCTGCCGGACTGGGCAGTGCTCGGCGTCGGGGCGCTGTGCTTCGGGCTGTCGCTGCAACTGGCTGGCGTCTTCCACCGCTGGGTGGAGCGGCCAGCCACCGGCTGGGCGACGGGCTGGGTCGGCACCGCCGGCGCGCGCTGGTGGGCGCGCCGCTTAACTCGCTGAACCAGGCGCTGACCTAGCTGCGGCCCGCCGCAGCCGCACGTCAAGATTCACACCCCAAGCGCGGGGCGCGCCCGAGGCGCGCGCGGGCACCTGCGTGCTAAGGTCTGCCGACCCCTGGCTAGGAGTCTGTCGGGCTTGCCCGGCGTCCAGACGATGACACGCATCCCGGGTTGGCACACCCCAAGCTCGCTCCAGCATCAGCCCCTGATGTGGCGCCACGCCACGCTCACGGCCTGCCTGATCTGCGCCGTGCTGGCCCTGCTGCTGGCGGTGCTGGCCTGGGCCACGCCCTGGCTGGGCCTCTCCCCGGCGGCTCAGCCGCGCCGGCTGGAGCTGGCGGCCGTGTTTGCGCTGGCCAGCCTCACAGGCGCCGCCCTCACGCGCCTCAAGCGGCCGCGCCTGGGTGCGGGCTCGATGCTGGCCTGCGCCATCGTCGGCCTGGCCTGGGTGGCCCATGTGTCGGGGCTGGGGCTGCACATGCCGGGCCTCTCCGCAGCGGCCATCATCGTCACGCTGACCATGGCCCTGGCCGGCCTGCGCGCCGGGCTGCTGCTGTGCGCACTGCAGGTGACAGCCCTGCTGCTGCTGCACCAGAGCACCACGCCCGCCGCCAGCGCCGTGACGGTGACGAGCCAGACCCCGACCGAGCTGCTGATCGTGCAGCTGACCCTGATGCTGGGCAGCCTGGTGGCGGGGGGCTTGATCCACCACCTGATGGCGCACCGCCTCACCCTGGCGCTGCGCGATCAGGAACGCCTGGCCGACTGGACGCGCGTCGCCAACGACTGGTACTGGGAGGCCGACGCCGATCTGCGCATCACCTATGTCTCGCCCTCCTTTGCCCAAAGCGGCCGTGACGTCGAGGCCTTCATGCGCATCGGCCAGCCTGGCGGGCCGCACTTCATCGAGGACGAGCACTGGGCGGCGATGCGTGAGGACCTGCTCGGGCGCCGCGCCTTTCGCGACCGCCTGCACGGCGTGCGCTGGCCCGACGGCCGGGTGGACTGGGTGCGTGCTTCGGCCGAGCCACGTTACGACGCACACGGCCACTGCCTCGGCTGGCGCGGCGTCAGCCACGATGTGACGGCCGAGCACGAGGCCCAGCGCGCCCAGGCCCGCACCGGTGCAATGCTGGAGCAGGTGTTCCGCGTCAGCCCCGGCGCCATCTGCGTGGCGCGCCTGACGGACGGCCGCATGCTCTACGTCAACCCCGGCTTCGAGACCCTGACCGGCTACGAGCACACGCAGGCCGTGGGCAAGAGCGCGATGGAGCTGGGCATGTGGACCGAGCCCGGCGAGCCCGCACGGCTGCGCGACGAGATCCTGACCCACGGCAGCGTGCGCAGCTTCCGCACCCTGGTGCGTCTGGCCGACGAGCGCTGGGCCGACGTGCGCATCAGCGCCGCCGGCTTCGAGATCGAGGGCGACCAGCTCATCGTCATGTACAGCGACGACCTCACCGAGCTGGAGCGCGTGCGTGTCGAGGGCGATGCCATCCTGGACAACGCCAGCGTCGGCATCGCGCTGATGCGGGGCGAGCACATCGTGCGCATGAACCCGCACTGGCTCGGCATCTTTGGTGACGACCGCCTGCGCCTGGCCGACGGCGCCATGCCCCTGCCCAACGCCGACCAGATCGCCAAGCACCCGCTGGCCTTCGAGCGCGACCTGCTGCGTGCCGACGGCCGGCGCATCACCGTGCAGTTCAACACCCGCCGCATGCCACAGACGGCGGCCGACGCGCACTCCTTCTCCAGCTTCCAGCACTCGGCCGAGCCGCTCAACATCTGGGTGGCGGTGGACGTGACGGCGCGCCACCAACAGGCGCAGGAGCTGTCCATCGCCAAGCACCAGGCCGAGGCCGCCAGCGCCGCCAAGGGCGCCTTCCTGGCCACCATGAGCCACGAGATCCGCACCCCGCTGAACGGCGTGCTCGGCATGGCGCGGCTGCTGCGCCAGATGCCGCCCGAGGACACGCGGCGCGACGAGTTCCTCGGCCACCTCTGCACGGCCGCCGAGTCGCTCAACGAGCTGGTCTCCAACGTGCTCGACCTGTCCAAGATCGAGGCCGGCGCATTGCACATCGAGGACGCCGAGTTCGACCTGCACCAACTCATCCACAAGACCTTTGAAGGCAGCGCCGTGCTGGGCCGCGAGCGTGGGCTGCAGATGGCCTGCCTGCTGGCGCCCGGCGTGCCGCAGATGGTGCGCGGCGACGCGCTGCGGGTGCGGCAGATCCTGAGCAACTTCCTGACCAACGCGGTCAAGTTCACCGAGCACGGCAGCGTGAACCTGGAGGTGGCCAGCGGCGTGGGCAGCCAGGTGCGCTTCAGCGTGCGGGACTCCGGCTGCGGCGTGCCGGCCGAGCACCAGGGCCATTTGTTCGAGCCCTTCAGCCAGGCCGACGCCAGCACCACGCGGCGCTTTGGTGGCACGGGCCTGGGCCTGTCCATCTGCCGCGAGCTGGCCACGCGCATGGGCGGGCGCATCGGCATGGAGAGCGATGGCCGCACGGGCAGCCGCTTCTGGGTCGAGCTGCCGCTGCCGGCGCTAGACCCTGCCGCCACCGAGCCGCCCGCGCGCGAGCGCTACCCGCTGGCCGGCAAGCGCGTGCTGGTGGCCGAGGACAACCCGGTCAATATGGTCATCATCACCAGCATGCTGCAACGCCTCGGCGCCGAGGTGCTGCCGGCCGAGGACGGCGCCCAGGCCGTGCACGTGGCCCGCCAGCAGGCCGCGCGCATCGACGCCGTGCTGATGGACCTGCACATGCCTTTGATCGACGGCCTGCGCGCCACGCGATTGCTGCGCGCCGACGCCGCCACCGCCACCCTGCCCATCCATGCCTACACCGCCGCCGCGCTGGAGCATGAGCGCCAGGCCGCCAAGGACGCGGGCATGCAGGGCTTCCTGACCAAACCGGTGATGGAGGCGGACCTGGTGCGCTTGCTGCGCCAGTAGCCGCTGCGCGGACGCTACTCGCAGTCCGTCGCGCGACGCATGTCGGCCAGGGTCTTGCCCGGCTCGTCGCGGAAGCGGTCTTGGAGTTGCTGCAGGTTCTCGATGCGGTCCACGCGGAAGCTGCGGAAGTCCTCGCGCAGCTCGCACCAGGCGGCCACGGTCCAGACCGGCCCCCAGAACAGGCAGGCCAGCGGCCGCACCACGCGCTCGCTGCGCGCGCCGCCGAGGTCGAGGTATTGCACACGCAGCTTGTGGCGCGACTCGGTGGCCTCGCGCAGCACGGTGAGGTGGTGGCTGGTGTTGGGGTCCAGCGCCACCGAGGGCGCATAGACCGCGAGGCTCTCAGCCGCCGCGCGGGCATCAATCGGCAACACGGCCAGCACCTTGGACAGCGCGTTCTCGGCCTGCGCGGCCAGGGCCGCGTCGAGGCGCGACTCGGCCACTCGCAGCGCCGCCACCAGGGCCTGTGCCTCCTGGCGGCTGAACATCAGCGGCGGCAGGTCGAAGCCCGCACGCATGCAATAGCCCACGCCGGCCTCGCCCTCGATGGGCACGCCCTGGCCGATCAAGGCCGCGATGTCGCGGTAAACGGTGCGCATCGACACCTCTAGGCGCCGGGCCAGGTAGTCGGCCGTGGTCAGGCGACGGCCGCGCACGAGTTGCACGATCTGGAAGAGACGGTCGGCGCGGCGCATGTGGGGATTCTCGGAGTCAACGGGGTGCGAGGCCCATGGCGTCGAGCCGCAGCAGGATCTCGGTGCGGCGCTCACGCGCAATCTCGCGCCAGTCGCCGCCTTCCTGCACGGCCAGCAAGGCATAGAGCAGGTTGCGACTCGCCCCAGGCCAGCGCGCCTTGAGCGCGCCGTACACCTCAAAGGCATCACGCGCCTTCAAGGCCTCGACGCTCTCGATCCCGATGGCGGCCAGATGACCCCGGCTTTGGGGGCCGAGGCTGTGCCAGGGGTTGGGGGTGGGGCTCATGCAGCGGGATGGTGGCAGGCGGTGCTGACAGGGGCTGTCAGCAGACCGGCCGGGGACAATGCCTGGATGGAAGCATTCTTCATCGCCACCAGCGTGGTGGCCCTGGCCGAGATTGGCGACAAGACTCAGCTGCTGGCCTTCATGTTGGCGGCCAAATTCAGGCGGCCCTGGCCCATCGTTTGGGGCATCCTGGTGGCCACGTTGACCAATCACGCGGCGGCGGGCTGGCTCGGGGGCTTTGTCACGCACTGGGTGGGTCCCACCGCGTTGCGCTGGATCCTCGGGCTCTCGTTCATCGCGATGGCCGGCTGGATGCTGGTGCCGGACAAGCTGGACGAGGACGATGCCCCGAAGCCGGGCCATGGCGTCTTTGTCAGCACGGTGATCGCCTTCTTCCTGGCCGAGATGGGCGACAAGACGCAGATCGCAACGGTGGCGCTGGCGGCGCGCACGCCGGACGCCGTGTGGGCGGTGATTGCCGGCACCACGGTGGGCATGATGATCGCCAACGTGCCCGCCGTGCTGCTGGGCGACAGGCTGGCCCACCGCATCCCCGTGAAGCTGGTTCACGGCATCGCGGCGGGCATCTTTGCGGTGCT
>CALMQC010000597.1 GCA_937871895.1 uncultured Roseateles sp.
CCCGCAGAAGCATCCAGCGTGGAACCGGACTCACGCATGATTTCCCACAAGGCCACCTGAAAAGCCGCCTTGGACGTCGGGGTGGAAAGCCCGTCGTAGTACTGGGAGAACAGGCCTTGCACCAGGCTCACACGCGGCCCCGAAAAGACCGATGCCGTGTAGTCCTTGGCGGTCTTGGTGTTGCTCTCAGCCGGCTCGATGCAGTACGCGATGAAGCTTTCGTGGCTGGCGTTGTTGGTGTAGTTGAGCGCCGTCGTCCGATAGCTGGTCGTGACCACAGGGCCGGTCGTCGAGTAGCTGTCGTCAAAAGCAGTGAGTTGCAGGCCCGTCAGGTCCTTGCCCTGCCAGGAGATGTTGACCGTCGAGTCGGCCCGCGCTGCACTGGCACCCAGAGCAGCGACCAGCGCGATGCACAAACTGTGGAGCTTCATAGATTTCATTCCAAGCATTCGGAGATTCGATCAGGTCACAGGCGACGGCGGCGGCGCGCAGCGGCGGCGCCAAGCAGTGCGACGGACAGGACGGCAGCACTGGCAGGCTCAGGCACGATGAACTCGCCGCGGAAGCCTTCCTCGGACTTGTCGCTGTAGGCCATGCCATTGACGGTCAAGGTCCAGGTGCCGGCCTCCAGCCAATGGGTGCCGAACGACCAGATCTCGAAGCCAGCGGAACCAGGGTCTGACGCCAGCACCTCGTTCCAGGCGAGGCTGCCACCAGGACCACTCAGCTGAACGGACTGGACGTCCACCGAGGGCAGGAAACTGCCGATGGCATTGCGCCCCGTCTTCAGGCTGCCAGAAACCCAACTGGCCGCACTCAGGTCAAGGCTGAACGACTTGGAAAAGGCCGTCCCGTCGTTCTCATCGGACACGTCCTGGAGGGTGTAGTCCGAGAAGGGAAGTACTCCAGCAAAGGCAGTCCCGGCGCCAAGGGCGAGAGCGGCGGCAAGAGCGAGGGTTTTCATGGTTTGCTTTCGGGTCGGCTGCCACACCAGGAGGTGCGGCGGTGGATCTGATGGACTGCACTCTAGGGATCCCCCCTAAATTGAAGTACCCCCCAGCCGAGGGCTCATGGGTCCGAAATGCGCAGTTCTGCACGCCTTCCCCCCGAGGTGGGTGGGCCAAATGTGCGGTTGCAGCAAAAGAAAAGGGCCGGCAGTGCCGGCCCTTGGGGCTTGAAGGCTCAGAAATGATCAGCTGAGCTTGCCGTGGCAGGCCTTGAACTTCTTGCCGCTGCCGCAGGGGCAGGGGTCATTGCGGCCGACGCCGGGGAAGCGCTGCGCCAGGGTGCTGGGATCGGTTTCCTGCGAGACCGAGCCGTCCTCGTTGGGGTGCTGGTAGGTGACGTTGGACACCGCCTCGGCACGGCGCTCCAGCGCTTCGGCCGCCCGGGTCGCCTCTTCCTGGCTCTGGATGCGCACGTTCATCAAGATGCGCGTGACTTCCATCTTGACCATGTCGAGCATCTGGGAGAAGAGCTCGAAGGCCTCGCGCTTGTATTCCTGTTTGGGGTTCTTCTGGGCGTAGCCACGCAGGTGGATGCCCTGGCGCAGGTAGTCGAGCGCAGCCAGGTGCTCGCGCCAACGCTGGTCGATGCTCTGCAGCAGCACCATGCGCATGAAGGGGTTGAACTGGTCGATGCCAACGCGGTCAAGCTTGCTCTGGAAGCTGGCCTTGCCGGCCTCCAGCACCATCTCCAGGATCTCTTCGTCGGTGACCGAGTCGCTGGCCTTGACCTTGTCGGCCAGCGCCAGTTCGATCTGCCATTCGTCGCGCAGCGTGGCTTCCAGAGCTGGCAGCTCCCACTGTTCTTCCAGACTCTCGGCCGGCACGTAGGTGCGGACGACGTCAGTCAGCGTGGCCTCGCGCAGGCTGGCGATCTGAGCCTCCAGGCTCTCGGCATCGAGGATTTCGTTGCGCTGCTGATAGATGACCTTGCGCTGGTCATTGGAGACGTCGTCGTACTCGAGCAGTTGCTTGCGGATGTCGAAGTTGCGTGCTTCGACCTTGCGCTGGGCGCCCTCGATGGAGCGCGTGACGATGCCGGCCTCGATGGCCTCGCCCTCGGGCATCTTGAGGCGGTCCATGATGGCCCGGACGCGCTCACCCGCAAAGATGCGCATCAGCGGGTCGTCCAGGCTCAGGTAGAAGCGGCTGGAGCCCGGGTCACCCTGGCGGCCTGAGCGGCCACGCAACTGGTTGTCGATGCGGCGGCTTTCATGTCGCTCGGTGGCGATGATGCGCAGGCCGCCTTCGGCCTTGACCTTCTCGTGCAGGCCCTGCCACTCGTCCTTGAGCTGCTGGATCTGGGCGGCCTTCTGCTCGTCGGACAGGCTGGCATCCGCCTCGACAAACTGGATCTGCTTCTCGACATTGCCGCCGAGCACGATGTCCGTGCCGCGGCCGGCCATGTTGGTGGCGATGGTGATCACGCCGGGGCGACCGGCCTGGGCGACGATCTGCGCTTCCTTCTCGTGCTGCTTGGCGTTGAGCACCTGGTGCGGCAGCTTGGCCTTGGTCAGCAGCGAGGAGACAAGTTCGGAGTTCTCGATGGACGTGGTGCCCACGAGCACCGGTTGGCCGCGCTCGTGACAGGCGCGGATGTCGGCCACCACGGCGTTGTACTTTTCCTTGTCGGTCTTGTAGACAAGGTCGAGTTCGTCTTTGCGAATCGTCGGCCGGTTGGGCGGGATGACGACCGTTTCGAGGCCGTAGATCTCCTGGAATTCATAGGCCTCGGTGTCGGCCGTGCCGGTCATGCCAGACAACTTGCCGTACATGCGGAAGTAGTTCTGGAAAGTGATCGAGGCCATCGTCTGGTTTTCGGCCTGGATCTGCACGCCTTCCTTGGCCTCGACGGCCTGGTGCAGGCCATCGCTCCAGCGCCGGCCGGTCATCAGGCGGCCGGTGAACTCGTCCACGATCGTCACTTCACCGTTCTGCACCACGTAGTGCTGGTCACGGTTGTAGATGTGGTGAGCCCGCAGGGCACCATTGAGGTGGTGCACCAAGGTGATGTTGGCGGCGTCGTAGAGGCTGGCGCCTTCTGGGATGAGGCCGGCTTGGGCCAGCAGGCGCTCGGCGGTCTCGTGCCCGTCTTCGGTCAGATGGATCTGGTGCGACTTCTCGTCGACCGTGAAGTCGCCCGGCTCGATGACGCCCTCGCCGGTGCGGGGGTCGAGTTCGCCGATCTGCTTCTTGAGCCCCGGGACGATGCTGTTGATCTTGAGGTAGACGTCCGTGTGGTCGTCGGCCTGGCCCGAGATGATCAGCGGCGTGCGGGCCTCGTCGATCAGGATCGAGTCCACCTCGTCAACGATGGCGTAGGCCTGGCCGCGCTGCACGCGATCCTGCGGCTCGTAGACCATGTTGTCGCGCAGGTAGTCGAAACCGTACTCGTTGTTGGTGCCGTAGGTCACGTCGGCCGCATAAGCCGCCTGCTTCTCTTCGCGGGACGTCTGCGGCAGGTTGATGCCCACCGTCAGACCCAGGAAGGTGTAGAGACGCCCCATCCACTCGGCATCACGGCGCGCCAGGTAGTCGTTGACGGTCACGACGTGGACGCCCTTGCCGGTCAGCGCATTCAGGTAGACGGGCAAGGTCGCCATCAGCGTCTTGCCTTCACCGGTACGCATCTCGGCGATCTTGCCGGCATTGAGCACCATGCCGCCGATCAGCTGCACGTCGAAGTGCCGCATCTTGAGTGCGCGCTTGCTGCCCTCGCGGCAGACGGCAAAAGCCTCGGGCAGGATGTCGTCGACCGTCGCTCCTTCGGCGATGCGTTGCTTGAACTCCGCCGTCTTGCCACGCAGTTCGTCGTCGCTCAAACCCTCGAATTTGGGCTCCAGCGCATTGATCTGCTGGACGATGCGGCGGTAGCCCTTGAGCAGGCGTTCGTTGCGACTGCCAAAAATCGAGGTGAGGAGCTTGGGCAACATGCGGCAGATCTTCGAGTCATCGAGGCGGCACGACACCGCGCCCGAGGTGAGGGCGAAGCGCCTCAGATGGAGGCAGCTTCCTGAAACCCAAGCCCCGCAATGGGTCGCTTAACACACCGGGGCGGCGGTCAGCGCCCTCGGGCATACGCTGGGCGAACAAAGCGCGGCAGTTTAGCAGGGGCCTACACTGGGGCCATGTCGTTCCAGCGTCGCGCTCACAGCCCAGGAATGCATTCCGGCCCCAGCATTCCGGACGCCAAACCAGTGCGTGTCGCGCTGCGTGAGCACGATGCGCTCACCCAGCTGACGGAGCGGCTGGCGGCGTCCAAGCGTCGCTTGGCCGAGATCTCGGCGGTGCTGCCACCTCCGCTGCGGCCGCACGTCAGCCCGGGCCCGATCGACGAGCTGGGCTGGTCACTGTTCGCCGAGAACGCCGCCGTGGCGGCCAAGCTGCGCCAGCTGCTGCCCCGCATCGAGGAGCGCCTTGCGCAGGCCGGATTGCAGGACGTCAAGGTCCGCATCAAGCTCTGCCGCCGCGCATGAGCCAACAAAAAGCCCAGGCACCTTGCAGGGCCTGGGCTGAATGTGGTGCCGGCTATCGGATTCGAACTGATGACCTACCGCTTACAAGGCGGTTGCTCTACCAACTGAGCTAAGCCGGCGTGGGCTGGATTCTAGGCGGAGCGCATAGGCGCCGCGACGTAGCAGCCACTGCTACTTGATGCGCTTGAGCGAGGGGCGCGGTGCGCTGGGCGGGCTGTCCGGCGGTTCTGGCAGGTCTGACACAGCGTCACCGGACTCGGCATCGCTGGCGAGCCTGAGACCCCGCGCCGGCGCGGGGGCAGCAGGGTGGCCCAGAGGCGTCGTTGCGGTTGCCGAACCGGCCGTGGTGTCAGGCGCCGGGAAGGCCATGCCTTGGCCGTTCTCTCGGGCGTAGATGGCCACGACATGATCGACCGGGATCACGATCTCGCGCGCCACACCGCCGAAACGGGCCTTGAAGTGGATGTAGTCATTGCCCAGTTCAAGCCCGCTGGTGGCGTCGAAGCCGACGTTCAGCACGATCTCGCCATTGCTCACATACTCCATCGGCACCTGGACACTGCGGTCCACATGCACGGCGATGTAGGGCGTGAAGCCGTTGTCCGTGCACCAGTCGTGCAGGGCACGGATCAGGTAGGGGCGCGTTGACGAGCCTGCGGGCTGACCAGCAATGGGTTCCATCAGCGGCGCATGACCTTTTCAGACGGGGTCAGCGCCTCGATGTAGGCCGGGCGGCTGAAGATGCGTTCGGCGTACTTGAGCAGCGGGACCGCGTTCTTGCTCATCTCGATGCCGTAGTAGTCGAGGCGCCACAGCAGCGGCGCGATCGCGACGTCGAGCATCGAGAAATCGTCGCCCAGCATGTACTTGTTCTTCAGGAAGATCGGCGCCAGCTGGGTCAGCCGGTCGCGGATTTGCCCGCGCGCCTTTTCCAGTTGCTTGTCGGTCGGCTTGGTCGTCGTACCTCGGCCTTCAAGCAGGTTGACGTGGGCGAACAGCTCCTTCTCGAAATTGAGCAGGAACAAGCGCACCCGGGCGCGGGCCACCGGGTCCCCAGGCATCAGCTGGGGGTGCGGGAAGCGCTCGTCGATGTACTCATTGATGATGTGCGACTCATAGAGGATGAGGTCGCGCTCAACGAGGATGGGCACCTCGTTGTACGGGTTCATCAAGGCGATGTCTTCGGGCTTGGCGAACAGGTCAACGTCGCGGATCTCGAAGTCCATGCCCTTCTCGAACAGCACGAAGCGGCAGCGGT
>CALMQC010000598.1 GCA_937871895.1 uncultured Roseateles sp.
GACACGCCGCCGCGCAGCGCTGGACGTGGTGACGCGGCGCTATGCCAAGCCACTGGGCATCGGCGCCAAAGATGTGCAGGAAGCCCTTTTCGGTTCGCCTGAAAAGGCGCGCGAGCGCGCTGTCGAGCGACCGGCCCCGCCCGACCTGGAGGGCGAATCCAGCCACCTGCGTGAAGGCGCTGCCTCTGCGGCGGCGCCCTCGCTCCGCTCCCGCCTCGCGGCCCGCGCCACCAAGTGATCACGGCCATGGACCCCGTGCCAACGCTGGGTCGCTTCCGCCTGCTGCGTCGCCTGGGGGAGGGCGCCCAGGCGACGGTCTGGCTGGCGCATGACCCGCTGCTGGACCGCGAAGTCGCCATCAAGGTGCTGCAGCCGGGCACGGAACTCGGCAGCGTGGACGAGTGGCTGCACGAGGCCCGCGCCGTCAGCCGGCTCAACCACCCGCACATCGTGCCGGTCTTCGAGGCCGACACCCAGAACGGCCAGAGCTACCTTGTCTTCGAGTACGTGGAGGGCGGCACCCTGGCCGACCGCCTGCGCGACCACCGCCGCATGCCCGCACGTGAGGCCGTGGGGTTGCTCCTGGCCGTGCTGGATGCCCTGACGGCCGCCCACGCCGCCGGCATCGTGCACCGGGATCTCAAGCCCACCAACATCCTGCTCGACACCCGCGGCCGGCCGCGGGTGATGGACTTCGGCATCGCGGCCCGCGTGTCCGCCAGCGCGGCGCTGGTGGCCCACCCCGAACGCATCGTCGGCACGCCCGGCTACCTCAGCCCCGAGGCCGCCGAAGGGCGGGCACCGCACCCCAGCATGGACGTGTTTGCCGCTGCCGTGCTGCTGGCCGAGATGCTGAGCGGCACGCGCCTCAACCACGACCCCGACCCCTGGCGCGCGGTGCGCCGCGTGCGCGAGCAGGACCTGCAGCTGCCCCACGGCCTCAATCCCGATGTGGACGACGCGCTGCGCGCCATCGTGCAGCGCGGCCTGGCGCGCGACCCACAGCATCGCTGGCCCAGCGCGCGCGCCCTCCACGACGCGCTGCTGGCTTGGCTACGCCCGGCCGAGGTGCCCAACGCCACCAGCGCCGAGGCGCCGGTGCTCGACTTCCTGCTGCGGCGCATGCGCCACCGCAGCGACTTTCCGGCCATGTCCGAGGCCATCGGCCGCATCCAGCGGCTGACGCAGTCCGACACCGAAAGCCTGTCCAACCTCAGCAACGAGATCCTCAAGGACGTGGCGCTGACGCAGAAGCTGCTGCGCCTCGTCAACACCGTCGGCTTCCGGCACGCGGGGGGCGGCACCATCAGCACGGTCTCGCGCGCGGTGGCCTTGATCGGCTTTGCCGGCATCCGCAACCTGGCGCTCTCGCTGGTGCTGCTGGAGCGCATGGAGAACAAGGGCCATGCCCAGCGCCTGCGAGAGGAGTTCCTGCGCTGCCTGATGTCAGGCTCGCTCGCCCGCGAGCTGTGCCATGACCCGGGCGCGGGGGAAGAAGCCTTTTTGTGCGCGCTCTTCCACCACCTGGGGCGCATGCTGACCGAGTTCTACTTCCCCGAGGAAGCTGAGGCCGTGCGGCGCTACCTGCAGCCCAGCGAATCGGGCGCCCCAACCCTCAGCGAGGCGGCGGCCTCGGCCAAGGTGCTGGGCATGAGTTACGAGCAGCTGGGCCTCGGCGTGGCGCGTGAATGGGGCCTGCCCGAGGCGCTGCAAAACGCCATGCATCGCCCGGTGGGTGAAGCGCCCGGACGCCTGATCGAGAACACCGCCGAGCGCCAACGCTGGCTGGCCCGTGCCGCCAACGATGTGGCCGACCTGATCCTGCACACCCCGCCTGCCGAGGTGCACGCCCGCGTGGTGGCCCTGGCCCAGCGGCACGCGCGGGCGCTGGGCGTGGGGGCCGACGAGTTCGATGCGGCGGCTGACCGCGCCCGCCAGCGCCTGGCGCAGATGAGCGAGGCCATGCAGATCCTGCTGCCGCGCGACTCGGTGGCCCAGCGCCTGCTGGCGCCGCTGACGGCTGCACCGCAGGATTCGCTCGCCCCTCACCAGTTGCAAGCCACGATCAAGCTCGACCGCACCCAAACCCTGGTCCACGAGCACGACGATCGCGAGAGCGCCACCCAGATGCTGGCCGCCGGCATCCAAGACATCACCGACGCGATGGTCGAACAGTTCCAGCTCAACGCCGTGCTGCGCATGATCCTGGAGACCATCTACCGCGCGCTGCGCTTCCGCCGCGTCATCTTTTGCCTGCGCGACTCGCGTGGGCAGACCTTGACCGGGAGGCTGGGTGTGGGCGAGGGTGTCGAGCGCCTGGCGCCGCAGATGCGCATCGAACTCGGCGCACAGGCGCGCGACCTGTTTGCCGCCGTCTGCACCAAGGGCGCCGACACCTGCATCGAAGATGTGCGCACCATCGCCAATCGCCTGCCGGCCTGGTATGCGGGTGAGCTGCGCGGCTCCAGCTTCCTGCTGCTGCCACTGATGGTGAAGGGCGCGCCGCTCGGCCTCATCTACGCCGACAAGGTGTCCACCAATGGCATCGAGCTGGGGGAGAAGGAGCTGTCTCTGCTGCGCACCTTGCGCAACCAGGCCGTGATGGCCTTCCGCCAGGCTGGCGGATGAAGAGGAAGGGGGAGGGTGACGAGCCTTACCCCCGGCACTGGTCGCAACGCTTAGGGCTGCTTGGTTCCCCACCTGACCCGGTTGGGCGCGCTTCCATGCGGGGAGGCCCGTCGAGGGCGATTCTATCGGAGGGCGAGGTCCTCGCTGCCGAACTCCACGCCGATGGGCTCGATGATCACGCGCTTCTCGCCCGCCTCCACACGCCCCGCCACCCAGGCATCGATGCCGCAGTCGCGCGAGATCTGCGCGGTGCGCTCGGCGTCCTCCGCCTTCACGAAGAGCGCAAAGCCCGCGCCCATATTGAGCGTCGAGTAGGCCTCGCGGTCGTCCTGGCCGGCCTGGCGCTGGATGAAGTCCAGCACGGCGGTCTTGGGCGGCACGGTGTGGATGCGGTAGGTCAGCGCCTTCGGGTGGCGCAGCAGCTTGCGCCAGCCGTGGCCGGTGATGTTGGCGCTGTAGCGCGGCACGATGCCGGCCTTCCAGAGCGCCTCGGTCACGGGCGAGTACAGCGTGGTCGGGGCCAGCAGGCCTTCGCCATAGCTGAGGCCCGGGGCGATCTCGGTGAGGTAGCCCTTGGGCAGGCGCTCAGCCAGCTTGCGCGCCAGGCTCAATCCATTGGCGTGAATGCCGCTGGAAGCCAGCAGCACGATGGCGTCGCCGGGGCCCAGGTCGTCACCGACGCTGAGGCGCTCTTTGGGGTTGATCAGGCCGGTGCAGGACGCGGCCAGGTCCACCCGGCCATCGGCCACGATGCCGGCCAGAGCGGGGGTCTCACCGCCACCCCAGGCCACGGCGCAGGTGTCGCAGGCGGCCTTCCAGCCGGCCACCAGGGCCTGGGCGCGCGCGGCGTCGCCAAACCAGTCGCTGCCGCCGGCAGCCCAGTAGGCCTGCACGACGAGGGGCGTGGCGCCGACGGTGATCAGGTCGTTGATCGCCATCGCAATCGTGTCCTGCGCGATCGAGGCGTAGAAGCTCTTGCCCGTCAGCGCGGCCATCTCGTCGGCCACCAGGGTCTTGGTGCCCAGGCACTCGACGATGGAAGCGAGGTAGAAAGGGCCGACATCGACCACATAGGCCGATTCACCGCGCGAGGCGGCCACTTCGCTGAAGCCATGGCCACCCAGGTGGGCGCCGGTGGCGGCAGCAGCGCGCTGGGCTGCGATCTTGAGGGGGTCGATCAGGTCGTAGTTGACGCCGGCCTGGTCGTAGGTGAGGGGGGCGGATGCACTCATAACCCAGGATTATCGGTGGGCAGCCTGGGTAGGCTCGCCTCCTAGAATCGCCGCCCATGAGCTATCAGGTCCTGGCCCGGAAATATCGTCCCCAAAGCTTCGAGCAGATGGTGGGTCAGGAGCATGTGGTGCAGGCGCTGTCCAACGCCTTGACGCAGGGGCGGCTGCACCACGCCTACTTCTTCACCGGCACGCGCGGCGTGGGCAAGACCACGGTGTCGCGCATCCTGGCCAAGAGCCTCAATTGCACGGGGGCGGATGGCCAAGGTGGCGTGACGAACGCGCCCTGCGGCGTCTGCCCGGCCTGCCGGGACATCGATGCGGGCCGCTTTGTCGACTACGTAGAGCTGGACGCCGCTTCCAACCGGGGCGTCGAGGAGATCTCGCAGCTGCTGGACCAGGCGGTCTACAAGCCCGTGGTGGGGCGCTTCAAGGTCTACATGATCGACGAAGTCCACATGCTCTCGACGACGGCCTTCAACGCCATGCTCAAGACGCTGGAGGAGCCGCCCGACTATCTGAAGTTCGTGCTCGCCACGACCGACCCGCAGAAGGTGCCGGTCACCGTGCTGTCGCGCTGCCTGCAGTTCAACCTGAGGCCGATGTCGGCGCCCGAGGTGCAGAGCCATCTTGCCAACGTGCTGCAGGCCGAGGGCGTGGCGTTTGACGCCGGTGCGCTGCGCCAGCTGGCGCGGGCGGCACGCGGTTCGATGCGCGATGCGCTCTCCCTCACCGACCAGGCCATCGCCTTTGGCTCCGGCAGCCTGGCCGAAGCCGGCGTGCGCCAGATGCTGGGCAGTGTGGACCGTGGCCATGTGGTGAGCCTGGTGGATGCGCTGGCGGCCTGCAGCGGCGAGGCCGTGGTGGCTCAAGTGGACGCGCTGCGCGGCCTGGGTCTGTCGGCTGCCGGCACGCTGGAAGACCTGGCGCAGCTGATGCAACAGATGGCCCTGGTGCAGGCTGTGCCCGCCGCGCTGGACGACGCCGACCCCGAAACCGCCGAGGTGCGCCGCCTCTCCAGCCTGCTCCCGGCCGACGAGGTGCAGCTGATCTACAGCATGGCCCTGCATGGCCGGCAGGAGCTGCCGCTGGCGCCTGACGAATACGC
>CALMQC010000599.1 GCA_937871895.1 uncultured Roseateles sp.
CTGAACTGACTTCGAGCGGTGCAAAGCCGCGGTCGCGCAGCGCAGCGACGGCGCCTTGGAGGGCGCCGCGGCCATCAAGCTGCTCAAGCCTGGCATTGACTCGGCCAGCGTCTATGCGCGCTTTGCCACCGAGCGCCAGGCGCTGGCGCGCCTGAGCCACCCGCATATCGCCCGGCTGCTCGATGCCGGGCTTGGGCCCGACGGTCGCCCCTACGTCGTCATGGAGCACGTGCAGGGCCAGCCCATCCACCGGGCCTGCGCGGGCCTGCCGCTGGCCGAGCGTCTGGCCGTCTTCCTGCAGCTGGCCGATGCCGTCTCCCACGCGCACCGCCACCTGCTGGTGCACCGCGACCTCAAGCCCGGCAATGTCCTGGTCACGCCCGAAGGCCAGGTCAAGCTGCTGGATTTCGGCATCGCCAAGGCGCTGGACCCGCTGGAGTCCAGCGACCCCGACGAGACGCGCCTCGGCGAGCGCCCCCTGACCCCCAGCTACGCCAGCCCCGAGCAGCTGCGCGGCGAGCCCGTCACCACGGCCACCGACATCTACTCGCTCGGCGTGCTGCTCTACCTCGTGCTCACCGGCCGCCGGCCTTATGGGCGCGACGCCACCGACGCGCCCTCGCTGATCCAGGCCGCGCTGCACGAGGCGCCGTCGCGCCCCTCCACCCTGGACGCGCCCGACGGCGATGCGCCGCATTGGCCGCGCCTGCGTGCCCAGCTGGAGGGCGACCTCGACAACATCCTGCTCAAGGCCTTGGAGAAGCAGCCCGAGCACCGTTATGCCTCGGTACAGGACTTTGCCGCCGACCTGCGCGCCTACCTGGCCGGCCGCCCGGTGAGCGCCCGCGCGGCCACCTGGCCCTACCTGGCGTGGCGCTTTGTCGGCCGTCACCGTCTGGCCGTGGGCTTGGCCGCCACGGCCATGCTGGCCCTGGTGCTGGGCCTCGGCGGCACGCTGTGGCAGATGCAGCTCGCCCGCGAGGCCCAGGCCCGGGCCGAGCACCGCTTCACCCAGCTGCGCGAGCTGTCGCGCCAGATGGTGTTCGGCTACCACGACCAGATCGCCAACCTGCCCGGCAGCCTGGCCACGCGCGAGGCCCTGCTCAAGGACGCACTCAAGTACATGGACGGCCTGGCCACCGAGCTGGGCCCCGAGCTGGCCGGCCAGCCGCAACTGGCGCGCGAGCTGGCCGAGAGCTACTCGCGCATCGCCGCCTTGCAGGGCGACGGCTTTGCGCCCAGCGCCGAGAACCTGCAGGCCTCGCGCGCCAACCTCGGCAAGGCCCTGGCCCTGGTGCCCTACTACCTCGACAACACCGCCTCCGCCGAGCGCCGCGACCCCGCCGCCTGGCGCGTGGCCGCCGAGATGCACGAGGGCCGTGCCATCCTGGCCATGCGCGGCGGCCAGCTCGCCGAGACCAAGGCCGCGCTGGACGACGCCCGCCGGCTCGACGAAGAGGCCCTGCGCCTCGCCCCGCAGGACAGCCGCACCCAGGCCCAGCTCGCCTCCGTGCTCGGGCGGCTGGGGCTGCTGTTGGGCGGCAACCCGCTGCAGGCGCAGCTCGGTGACCTGAACGCGGCAGGTCAGGCCCTGCGGCAGGCCGTGGTGCTGTATGGCCAGCTGTGCGCGCGCGAGCCCGGCAACGTCGAATGGACCCACCAGCACGCCTGGGCCCAGCAACTGCTGGCCGCCTGGGGCTGGCTGGCGGGCGAACGTGAGACCGCGCTGCGCGCCGCCAACGAGGCCCTGCGCCTGCGCGATGCGGTGCTGCGCGCCGAGCCCAGCAACCCGCAGTTCCGCTACCAGCATGCCCTGGTGCGCTCGTCAGCGGCGCGCATCCATGCCGACACCGGCAACCCGTTGGAAGGCGCGCGCCTGCTGGACGAAGCGCTCGCCGGCCTGGAGGCCGAGATCAAGATCGACCCCGCCAACCAAGCCGCGCGACGCGACATCGTGCTGCTCACCACCGCCCGCGCCCGCATGCGCTGGCAGGCTGAGCCCACGCCCGCCAACGCTGCGGCGCTGCGCCGCATGCTCGACAACTTCCCGCCTGCCGATCAGCTGGCCGGCGACTTCTATCTCTCGCGCTGGCGCGCCGAAGCCGCCTACGCCGCCGGCCGCGCGGCGCCTGATGCGGCCGAGCAGCTGCGCCTCGCCCAGGAGGCTGAAAGCCTGATGCGCGCCACA
>CALMQC010000600.1 GCA_937871895.1 uncultured Roseateles sp.
CTCGCCCGGGCCAACCTCGCCGGGGCCTACCTCGACGGGGCCAACCTCGACGGGGCCTACCTCGACGGGGCCAACCTCGACGGGGCCAACCTGATTGGTGAGCGCCCAATTTTCCAGATTGGCCCCATCGGCTCCCGTTGCGCCTACCTCGTCTCGTACATGACGGATCAAGGCATCAAGGTCCGTGCCGGGTGTTTCTTCGGATCTCTGGACGAATTCATTTCCGCTGTCCTGGAGACACACGGCATCAATGAACACAGGCTTGAATACGACGCAGCAGTTCAGATGATCAAGTCCCATGCCGCCATCTGGCCTCCAACCACAACTGAAAGCGCAGCATGAAATTCCTGACCACGACAGACGGCGTGCGCGAGCTGATTGAAGCCGACAGCGCACAGCAGGCCGCAACCATTGCGGAGCGCGAATCTGAAGGCGCAGCACAGGTGATCTGCCTTGACCGCTTCGGCCCGGTGGAGACGACGATCTGGCCGTTCCCTGTGTCAATCAATCGTGATCGCGTGCCAGCTACCGCGCTGGTCGGGGAGGCGCTGCTGTGAGCTTCTTTCATTTCGGGCAAAACAAGACGACTGGCGGCAACGATGTTGAAAACGCCCGTCGCCTCGTCGCCTGCTGGAACTATTGTGATGGGCTGACCACGGAAGCGCTGGAGCAATCCAAGCCCATGGCGCAACTGGTGATTGACCACGCCATGCTGATTGATGCGCTGGAGACGGTCACCACACTTCTGCGCGGAGATGGGCGCTTTCCGGCGACAGCCGCGCAACTTGAGATCACGCTGGCAAAGCACGGGAGGTCGGCATGAGCGACAGCCCAGTGTTCGTGTCCTGCAAACCTCGCGTCCAGTTTGGCGCGGCCCTTGAGCCCGGAGCCGTCATCAAGATCACGCGGGCAATTTCAGGCCCGTACAAGCGTTTGCACAAGCCCCGCCCGTGGCTCACCGTCATTCTCGCCGCCCTCACCTGTGCCGCTGTCCTGGCGCTCGTGTGGGTGCGGGCCTATTCATGATCAACACGAGAGGAAACCATGAAAGTCACCGGAGAAACATCAGCTTGGTTGATGACGTTCCATCAAGACGCCGATCTGTCAGATGGAGCATCACTGGTCGGCAACATATCGCTGTCCGAGCACGACATGACAGACGTTGGCTGGATCAAGATTGGCCGCGCCACCGTCACCATTGACCTGTGCATCGACCAGAACGGCCTGAACGCCGAGAAGGTCAAGCGTCTGCAAGACCAACTCGCAGACATGTCGGCGAAGTACGAGGCCGCCCGCACTGAAATCCTGCGGCGCATCAGCCAGTTGACGGCGCTGCCGAATGAGTCACCGAACATTCTGTGACTATCAGCGCTGCGAATTGATAGCCATAACCAATTGGATTCCACGCAATAGATGCACGATCATTGAGCCATGAGCACACACCAATTCTCTGTTGACTACGAGGGCTTCACTCTCTCGGGCACCTACGAGTACGAACCCGGATGGAAGGGCAACGAGATCGACCCGCCCGAACCGGCCGCAGTGAACATTGAAGAACTGTTCATTGACGGAAAGCCGGACAACGACCTTTTGAACCCGCGCGTGGAGCACTGGCTCTGTGGCGAGCTTCTCAGGCAGCACCAAGGGGCGTGAACATGAACACCCTACACGACTTCCGGCTGTGCGTTGTCGCGGCCATCAATGAATTCAAGCGCGTTTGGAAGCGCCGCGCATGGATTCGTCAACACCGCGCTTCCATCGACCAACTTCCCTTCTAACTTCTGGAGAAACTTCAATGGGATTCACCGCAACCAAACCTGTTTCCAACTACACCCCGCCGCCAGCCGGCATGCACATCGCCCGCTGCTATCGGCTGATCGACCTTGGCACGCAGCCGAAGTCGTACCAGGGAAAGCCAACTGGCGAAGCGCGCAAGATCATGGCCTCGTTTGAGCTTCTCGGCGAAGAGCGCATGGACGACGGCAAGCCGTTCACCATCAGCAAGTCGTGGTTCCTGTCAATGCATGAGAAAGCCGCACTGCGCAAGGACTTGGAGTCGTGGCGCGGCAAGCCGTTCACCGCCGACGAAGAACACAGCTTTGACGTTTCCCGCCTGCTGGGCGCGTACTGTCTGCTGAATGTGGTGCAAGAGACTGGCGACAACGGCAACACGTACACGCAGATCAAGGCCATCACGCCGCTGATCAAGGGCATGCCGAAGCCCGAGCCGGTGAATCAAAACTTCATCTTTGACGCGGATGCGCCGGACATGGACGCCTTTGAGAAGTTCAGCGACAAGATGAAGGACCTGATCAAAGGCAGCCGGGAATGGCGTGCCCGCGCTGCCGGTGGTCGCCCCGCCACCACGGCAACGGCCAGCACTGGCGGGAGCGGGTTCGACGACATGGACGACGACATTCCATTCTGATCGGAGCCATCATGCAACGCACCCTGTACCTCGACATCGAAACCATCCCCGGCCAAGACCCCGCTGTCATGGATGCCCTGCGCGCCGATGCCGCAATAGACAAAGCGGCGGTCAAGGCTCCGTCCAACTACAAGGACGAAGCCAAGATCGCCGAGTTCATCGCCGCCAAGCATGCCGAGATCGACGCCGAGGTTGACGCGAAGTGGCGCAAGACCAGCTTTGACGGTGCCTATGGGCAACTGGCCGTGATTGGTGCGGCCATGGAGTCTGGCGAGCCCGTCACTTTCTGGGGTGATGCGTGGAACCAGCCGGTCTATGAATCCCAGATTCTGGGCAACTTCGCCGCATGGCTGGATTCTCAGATCGCGCGCAACGAAGCCTTGACCACGATCATCGTCGGCCACTACGTCAGCGACTTTGATCTGCGGTTCATCCGTCAGCGCTGCATCATGGTTGGTGTCCGGCCTCATGCGGTGATCGCGCGGGCCTGTGAGGCCAAGCCGTGGGAGACGGACAAGGTGTACGACACGATGGTTCAGTGGGCCGGTGTGAAGGGCTCCATCGGACTTGACCGGCTGTGCCGCGCGATGGGGCTCCCCGGCAAAGGCGACATTGACGGCTCCAAGGTGTGGGACTACGTGCGCGATGGGCGAATCGCCGAAGTCGCAGCCTACTGCGCCGACGACGTGAAGCGCGCACGCGCGGTGCATCGCCGCATGACGTTCGCCGACATCGCAATCAACGCTGCGCGCGACACCGCGCCGATGGCGGCCTGACCGATTAACGGGCTAAGACGGCTGGCGCAGGTGTCTCCTCCCTCCCAACATTGCCAGCCTGAGCCCTCTTTCTACTAGGACTGACATGACCCGCTATCACGGATTGGATGAGCTGAGGCAATGGCTCATTGAGCGAGGATTCTCGATTGCACCAGCGGTGACTGACTTTGCGAACTTGTGCGACTGGTACGCATACAGGCGCAGCGCGTTGGAAGCTCGTGAATGCGAGCACAACGATGGAAAGCCAATGCAGATCATCGTAAGACCATACAGGTTTGAAATCTACGCGGACATTCGGGAAAGCGCTGAGGTTTCCGTCACCGGAGAAACCGCAGGCGTGTGGTTCAACCTGAAGGCCTACAGCTTGGCGACCGATGAACTGATGGAGCGCTTTGATCGCATCGAGGCTAGCCTGATCGCGGCTTGGAATGCGCTGGCTCCGCAAAAGGAGACGTCGACATGACCGAAATCGAATCCCTGCGCGCTGAAGTGGCGCGGCTGACTGCGGAGCGGGATGCGCTCAGGGTGGATGCAGAGCGGTATCGGTGGCTGTGGGACAAGTTTGCCGGACGCATGCTCGAACTTGTCTTTCGAGTGACCTACAACCTCAAGATCAAAGACAAGCAAACAGCAGACGCCGCCATCGACGCCGCACGCGCGGCAAAGGGGACGACATGACCAAGGCCGAGATCATCGAAGTGCTCTGCATGGCCGTATACCTGATTGGTTTCGTGCTGACCTTTGGGCATGCTTTCAACCGGGCCACTGTGCTGCATGAAAGTAACCGCATGTCAGAGGCGGAACAGCGTACCTATGCGGCCATCCCTGCCGCTTTGGTGTGGCCGTTGTACTGGTCTGCCGAGTTGCAAAAGGAGACGAAATGACCAAGGACGAAATCATCGCCGAGCTTCGGCGCAGTGCGATGGCCTGGGCGGTGTTCCTGGTGGCTGTGGAGATTGGCCGCACGATGAAGGAGAACCAAGATGCTTGACGAACAAGACAAGAGCACGCTTATCGGTGCACTGCAATACATCATCCGCCGCTTGCAGATGGACATTGATGATGGTTCGCGACCAGATCAATGGTCGATGGAAGACCTTGTTCGCGTTGCAAATGACGCACTCAAGGCGCAGCAGCCCGCACCCGTTGACGCCGACGAGATCGAGCGCCTGACCCGCGAGATTGCCGA
>CALMQC010000601.1 GCA_937871895.1 uncultured Roseateles sp.
TCCACCATCGCTAGCTCCCGGCCGTCGCGCGCTGGAGCCACTCCAGCACCTGCTCTGGCAGGCTGCGAATATACCCGGGCGGCAAGCCAGACGCAAACCCTACGTGGCCACCCTGTAAAGGTTGCCAGAGGGTCACGTGCGTGCCGGCCTCCTCCGGCCCGGGCAGGCTGTGCGCCGGCACGAAGGGGTCATTGCACGCATTGAGCGCCAAGGCCGGCACGCGGATGCGGTGCAGATGCGGACGGGCCGAGGCGCGGGCGTAGTAGTCGTCCACCCCCGCAAAGCCGTGCAGCGGCGCGGTGAAGGCGTCGTCAAACTCGCGGATGGTGGTGGCGCGGCGCAAGCGCTCGCCATCAAAGAGGCCAGGGTGCTGTTGCAATTTGCGCAGCGCCTTCGGGACCATGGTGCGCAGGAAGCGGCGGGCATAGACCACGCGGTTGAAGCCCTGGTCGATGGCAATGCCGCAAGCCGCCAGGTCGAGCGGCGAGCAGACCGACGCCACGGCCTGCGCCAGGTCTTGCGCCGACTCGCCCATCTCGCCCGCCCAGCGCATCAATGCATTGCCGCCCAACGAAACGCCCACCACGTGCGGCGGCCGGCCGTGACGCTGACGCAGGCGCCGCAGGATCCAGTCGATCTCGGCATAGTCACCCGAGTGGTAGGCACGCGGCGCCCGGTTCAGCTCGCCCGAGCAGCCTCTGAAATGCGGCAGCGCCAGCTGCCAGCCCAGCGCCCGCGCTGCGCCGGCAAATGAACGGCTGGAGTGGCTGTGCCGGTCGCCCTCCAGGCCGTGGAAGAGCACGAGCAGCGGCGCCTCAGAGCGCGCTGCGGGCAGGAAATCGACGTCGATGAAGTCGCCATCCGGCGTGTCCCAGCGCTCACGCCGCCAGGCCAGCGGGCCGCCGCTGTGCGTGCGCGAGAACAGCGCGGGCCAGATGGTTTGTGCATGCCCGCCGGGCAGCCAACGCGGGGCGGCGTACTTCAACGGGGTCAGTGCAGCGTGTCGCCGTCAGCCATCAGCTCCTGCACATCGCTCGCGCTGCCGGGGCTGGCGTGGTGCAGCACGAGCCGCCAACCGAGCGCCGTCTTGAGGAACACGTTGGTCGCGATGACCCAGGCCACGGTGGAGGTGCGCGCCGCCGGGTCGCCCACCTGCACGCGCTCCAGCACATGGTGGATGGCGCAGTCACCCGACTCCAGGCGCCGCACACGCTCGGGGTGCACGGGGATGGCGCCATTGCCGAAGACCTGCTCAAACCCGGCCCGGATGGCTTCCAGCCCCACGAGGCGCGGCCCGCCGGGGTGCACGCAGGCTACTTCGTCTTCGTCGGCCCAGAGCTGCATCAGGCGGTCGAGGTCGGCGTGCTGCAGGGCCTCGTAGAACTGCGTCTCCGTGTCGTCGGGCGAGGCCAGCAGCACGGCGGTCTGGGCGGAGGGGCGGGGCATGCGGGCATTCTATGGAGGCCAGCCCGAACGACACCTGACGACACCATTAAAGTCGCGGCGCTTGCCCTTGGGAGACATAACGCGTGAACGCGAACCGAAGCCGCCTGGCCGCCTACGGCCCTGCCCTGTTCCTGTCCTTGCTGCTAGCCGCTTGCGGCGGCGGTGGCGGTGGCAGCTCGGCGACACCCACGCCTTCCCCGACACCCACCCCCAGCGGCCCGCCGGCTTTAGGGCCGCAGTGCCAAAGCGGCTCCGTCGCGCGGCTGGCCCTGCCAACGGCGGCCGCCGCCGGACGCAACCAGGAGCTGGCGCTGCTGGCCTGCTCGGGCGCGCAGATCGACAGCGTCCAGTGGCGCCAGACCGGTGGCACGACCCTCAGCCTGCTGAGTGCCCGCTCGCCCGCGCTCAGCGTCGCGCCGCCGCAGGCCGGCAGCTACAGCTTCAGCGTCGAATTCACCGACGCCGCCGGCACGCGCCACACCGGTGAGGCGGCCATCACCGCCAATGCGGCCGACGCCTCGCCCATGCTCATCCGCGGTGAGCCCTCCGTCTGGTCCGGCGGCAAGACTTCGCTGCGCGCCTGGATCGACAGCTTCGCCGTGGCCGACTACGACAAAGCCACCGTGCGCTGGAGCCAGGTCGAAGGCCCCGCCACCACGCTCGACGCCACCGACAGCTGGCGCGTGATCTTCACCGCCCCCAGCGTCACGCAGGACAGCCTCGTGCGCCTGCGCGCCACCGCCACCATGCCGGACGGCCGCAACTGGACGCAGGACTTCAGCCTGCTCGTCCAACCCGGCCCCGCCATGGCGGCGCAGGCCCTGTTCGACAGCAGCGACCCCGCCTCACGCGTCTACCCCTACCTGAGCACCAGCGCCCACGCCGCTGCTTTGCGCGACTGCATCTACCGCCCCGGGCTCGACAGCAACAACATCTGCACCATGGCCCGGCTGCCGGTGCTGGGCCAGGAGACCCAAGGCGCGCTGCCGACGGTCGATCAGGTCATGGCCCGCGTGATGGTCTCCAACGACTGGATGGCCCAGCGCTTCGAGGCCTTCCTGCGCGAGCAGGACGCCGCCGGTGACTTCCGCCGCCTGCTCAATGCCACGACGGCCATCGTCATCGGCGGCCGCGTGCGCCCCGCCTTCTACTGGAGTGGCACCGGGGCCATCTACCTCGACGCCAGCTACCTCTGGACCACGCCTCAGGAGCGCGACACCGTCAGCGAGACGCCCGACCCGCGCGCCGACTACGGCAACGACCTCGCCTTTGCCACGCTCTGGCGCTACGTCAAGAACAACCAGTCCGCCGGCGGCCGCAGCCCCGTGCTGGAGCGCGCCTCGCGCAGCACGGCCGACCTCGTCGGTGCCCTGGGCAGCTTGCTCTATCACGAGCTCACCCACGCCAACGACTTCCTGCCCGCGCGCCTGCACACCGTGCTGAACGGCAGCCTGCGCGTCTACCAAGCCACGCCCGCCAACACCGCGTCCGAGATGCTGCGGGCACAGCTGCCCTTCAAGTCCCAGGCCATGGTCGACCTCGGCCGCGTCCAGTTCTTTGGCGAAACGGCCTCCGCCACGCAGCGCGCCTACACGCCCACCGACATCGCCGGCTTCTTCAGCACCGACGTCGTCACCGACGACTACAACTACTCCTGGCCCAGCGGTCAACCGGTGCCCCGCGAAGACGCCGCCATGCTGGCCGAGGAAGCCCTGATGCAACTGCGCCACGGCATCGTCCGGGACTTCGCCATCACGCCCCAGTTCCTCACAGGCGCGAGCGCCGACCAGCCCGTCACCTGGGGCCAACGCGGCCGCGTCGGCGACCCTGCCATCAAGCCGCGTGTTGCCTTGGTGCTGGCCCAGACCATGCCCTGGCTGCCGGCCGGTTTCGTCGATGGCCTGGCCGCGCCGATCCAGCTCAAGGCCGGCCGCACCTGGGGCGAGAACCTCGACCAGGCTGCGCTGGCCAGTGGGCAGGTCAGGCCGTTGTCGGCCAAGGAGCGGGCGCTGGAGGCGGATCTAGATTCGCGGCGCAGAGGCGCGAGGAATGCCAGGGCCGAACTGCAAAGGTAGCCGCTGAGCACCGGCCTCGTCCCGAGGCCGGCTTCATGGGCCGCTCAGTGGTGCCCGCCCACCACCTCACCCGCCTTGAGCTTGTACTCAGTGCCGCAATACGGGCACTTGCCCTCGCCATGCGTCACATCGATGAAGACGCGGGGGTGGTTGCTCCACAGGGGCATCTTGGGGTTGGGGCAGGCGACGACGCCGGGACCTTGGACGTCTTTGGCGGTGACTTCGACGGTGTTGCTCATATCAGTTCTCCATTCCGTATTCGGGCCGAGCGCCGGGCCGCCCCAAGCCGGCCCACGTGAGCCTGTTTGCGGCTCGATGCCGCGAACAGGCACGTCCCCTCGGGGGCTGAGGCCGGACACAGGGCGCCCAGTGGGCGCAGTGTGCCTGCCGAAGGGCTGTGGCGCGAGCCACAGCGCGGTCTGCAGGACCGACCAGACTCCCCCGCGTTCAGCGCGGGGAGCCTGGGCGAGGGGTCAACACACCGTGAGCCAATCGGCGTACTTGAGGTTCTGGCCGCCGACGATGTCGAAGAAGGCCTTCTGGATCTTCTCGGTGATGGGGCCGCGTGAACCGATGCCGATTTCGACGCGGTCGAGTTCGCGGATGGGGGTCACTTCAGCGGCGGTGCCGGTGAAGAAGGCCTCGTCGCAGATGTAGACCTCGTCGCGGGTGATGCGCTTTTCCACCAGCTTCAGGCCCAGGTCCTGGCAGATCGCGAAGATGGTGTTGCGGGTGATGCCGTTGAGGGCGCCGGCCGAGAGGTCGGGGGTGTAGACCGTGCCGTTCTTGATGACGAAGAGGTTCTCGCCCGCGCCCTCCGACACGAAGCCCGAGGCGTCGAGCAGCAAGGCCTCGTCGTAGCCGTCGTCGGTGGCTTCCATGTTGGCCAGGATGGAGTTGGTGTAGTTGGACACCGTCTTGGCCTGGGTCATGGTGATGTTGACGTGGTGGCGCGTGAAGGAGCTGGTCTTGACGCGGATACCGCGCTTCATGCCCTCCTCGCCCAGGTAAGCACCCCAGGCCCAGGCCGCGACCATCAGGTGCACCTTGTTGCCCTTGGGGCTGACGCCGAGCTTCTCGGAGCCGATCCAGGTCAGGGGGCGCAGGTAGCCGGACTTGAGGCCATTGGCCTTGATGACGGCGCGCTGGGCCTCGTTGACCTGCTCCTGGCTGAAGGGGATCTTCATGCGCAGGATCTTGGCGCTGTTGAAGAGGCGCTGGGTGTGCTCCTGCAAGCGGAAGATGGCCGTGCCGGCGGGGGTCTCGTAGGCGCGCACGCCCTCGAAAGCGCCGCAGCCGTAGTGCAGGGTGTGGGTCAGGACGTGGATCTTGGCGTCGCGCCAGTCGACGAGCTCGCCGTCCATCCAGATCTTGCCGTCACGGTCGTGCAGGGGAAGGGGGGCGGACATCGGCAGGGCTCCAGGCGATTGGGGAAAGCCGGGATTTTAGGAGGCGGCTCCCGAGGAGTCTGCCCGCTCCAATCGCCACTCGACGAGCTTGCCCTTCTCCAGGCGCAACTCGACGCGGTCGCCCTGGGCGTCTTGCCAGGCGTAGCGCTTGCCCTCGCCGTCCAGCTTGCGCCCAAGGCTGCCGGCCAAGGCCAGCAGGTCCACGAGCTTCATGCCGGCGTGCAGCTTGGCGTGGAACATCACGGCATTGGCCACGCTGCCGATGGGCGCGGCGCCGGCCTGCTTCATGACGCGCATCAGCCGCGACATCTGCAGCAGCAGCCAGAAAACGATGCCGGTCATCGCGAAGATGACGCCCTGCCAGCCGAGCAGCAGGCCGCCGCCGATCAAGGCCACCAGGGCCAGGCCCACGCCCAACAAAGGATTCACGTCGAGGGGTCCTGCGGGTCTGCCGTCCCGTCGCTGCGCGCCCACGCATAGGCGCGCTCTACCCTGGCGACCCTGAGCGTGTAGTGGTCGTACCAATCACGGCGGCCGGTGTCGCGGGCGATCTGGTGCTCGGCATTGCGGCGCCAGGCGGCGATGTCGGCCTCGCTGGCCCAGTAGGAGACGGTGATGCCCAGGCCATCAGCACCTCGCGCGCTCTCGGCCCCGAGGTAGCCGGGCTGCTGCGCGGCGAGCTCGACCATGCGGTCGGCGGTGGTGCCATAGCCGGCGTCTACCGCCGTGCGCTGGCTGGTGAAGATGACCGCGTAATAGGGCGGAGCGGGCAGCCGCTCAGACGGCGGTTCGGGCAGTCGCTCAGCCACCGACTTTGAGCAGCACGCAGCGCACCCACTGGCCGTTTTCCAGCGCCTGCTGGTGCTCACGCAGGAACTTCTCGGCCGACGAGTCGGAGGAGATGAAGCGCATGCCGTGCACGATGCCCATGCGGTCGGCCGGGCGCGACCAGGCGCGCTCGACGATGGCATTGGAGAAGTACATCTGCTCGTCGTCATTGGGCTCGACGTCGGCCTTGCCGAGCAGCAGCACGACCTCGTAGCGCCCGTCTTCCAGCGGTTCCATCGGGCTGGTCATCAGCTGGATGCCGCCATCGCTGAGGTTGAGCACCAAGCCTGCGGGTCCCTTGCCAAAGGTGACCGGTTTGAACACCCAGCCCGGCAACGAATCGGCATCGTGCTGGGCACCGGGCAAGTCGGTGCGCACGTGTTGACGAAGCTCGGAGTAATCGGGCATGAACGGGCTCCAGGATGGACGTCTGCGGATGCTAAGCAGACTTGCGGCGAAGTGGGCGCTCGCGTGACTCGGGATCAACCCAGCCCCCGCAGAACCGTGATGGCTTCCTCGATCCGGTCCACAGCATGCAGCGTCAAGCCCTCAATTGGCTTCTTGGGCGCATTGGCCTTGGGGACGATGGCAACGCTGAAGCCCAGCTTGGCAGCCTCCTTGAGCCGCTCCTGCCCACGCGGCGCGGGGCGCACCTCGCCGGCCAGGCCCACCTCGCCAAAGGCGATGAAGCCACGCGGCAGCGCCTTGCCGCGCAGGCTGCTTTGAATGGCCAGCAACACGGCCAGGTCGGCCGCCGGCTCGCTGATGCGCACGCCGCCCACGGCGTTGACGAACA